>CANHWS010000001.1 GCA_947464365.1 Cytophagaceae bacterium
AGATTCGTGGCCTGCAAGGCAGCCTGACTTGGGACACCACAGTTGCTCGCTACGTAACCGTAACGCGTTTTGGCCTCCGTAATCTTTCCATCCGTAACTTCAACAACACGACAGCAGCCACACAAGGAATGCTGCGCTTTGCCTGGAACGATCAGTCTGCCACCCTTGCTGACGATAGCGTTCTGTTTGCAGTTTCGTTCCGCCTCAAGACAGCCGCTAATACCACCTCACAGGTTTCATTTAATGGCACTTGGCTACCTGCGGCCATCGATAGCAGCCAGACCACTGTGCCAACCTTTACCACTGGTGGCCTGTTGACTGTTATTACCTCACCTACAATCACCACCAATAAAGTTGTTATTGGCAGCTCAGCCACTACAACTGAAGTCTGTGCTGGTGGCACCCTTAAAGTTCCATTTACTGCCTCAGCAGCGTTCCCTGCTGGCAATACATTTACTGCGCAGCTATCAACAGGTGCAGGTGTCTTCACCCCAGCCGTTTCGGTAGGTACCTTGGTTGGTACTAACTCTGACACCATTTTGGTCACCATCCCTGCCAACGCCGTTACTGGCACTGGCTACCGCATCCGTGTCAATGGATCCTTGCCTACTGTAACTGGCATCGCCACCACTGATACCTTCACCATCACTGCTACTCCAGCTCGTCCTACGATTACTGCTGCTGGCCCACTTGCCATCTGCCCTACGGATAGCCTACAGCTATCTGCCCCTGCCGGGTTTGGTAGCTATGCTTGGTCAAACGGAGCAACAACCCAAACTATCTGGGTACGTGGTGCAGGTAGCTATACTGTCCGTGCCATCACAAGTGGTGGATGTACGAGTGTTGCCTCTACTGCTCTTAATACAACGGCAGCTACGCAGCCAAACGCACCGACCATCACCGCTACAGGCAGCACCACTCGTTGCGATGGTGATAGCGTCACCCTGACTGCACCAGTAAGCAATGCCTATCGTTGGAGCACTGGCGCCACAACCCGTGCCATCGTTGTCAAAACAACCGGTAGCTATACCGTCGAGGTACGTGGCACAGCAACTGGCTGTTATAGCCGCACCTCAGCACCAACCATCGTTACCATCAATCCGTTGCCTGGCACACCATCCATTACAGTCTATGGTGGCAGCAATGATAGCCTAAGGGCTGACGGTTCTGCCGGCACCACCTACCTTTGGTTCTTGAATGGCACCCGTGTTGCCGCCCTTGTAGGTCCGGAAGTTAAATGGGGTACTGCTGGTACTTATACAGTCCGTGTAGTGGCAGCAGGTTGTACCTCTGCCTTATCTGCCCCAGTGGTTGTGACTGCAGTAGCTGGTCGCCTAGGTTTGGCTAACACCATTACCTTGTTCCCGAACCCGAACAACGGACAGTTTAGCTTAAGCATCAAAGGTCATGAGAACGAAATGATGACCATCGCCATCACTGACTTGGCTGGCCGCATCCTCCGCACTGAGGGCATTATGGTCAACCAAGACAACTACACCTTACCTGTTGACCTTGGCACCCTTGCCAAAGGCACCTACTTGGTCCGAGTTGCAGATGCAAAAGGCGCTAGTGCTGTTTTGCGTACCACTGTTCAATAGCAACCCTATTAGTAGTTTACGGACGTTTATCCACAAACACCCTCTGGTAACGGAGGGTGTTTTTTACATTTGTATAAGTACCTAGCTTTATGATCTAACCAAATCCCCCGAATCATGCGCACGATCAAAGTCACCATTGAGAAAGACCCCACCGGCGGCTATGGTGCGTGGTCCGAAACCAAATTTGGCCTAATCACTGCCATGGGTGATACATTCTCTGAGCTCCGCCAGAATCTGATCAACGCCGCCGAAGATGTCCTCAATGATTCAAAGTCATTGGGCTATCCGATTACTTGGAACCACTTTGAGGTAACCCTAGACGCCGCGAGCTTTTTCCGCTCCTACCGCATCATCAACGTAACGGAGTTCGCCAAATGGGTCGGCATCAACAACACCCTCATCAGCCAATACGTATCGGGCCTCAAGTCACCTGGCAAAAAGCAGACCGCCAAGATCCTGCAAGGCATCCCTGAGATGGGCCAAGAGCTAGCCTCGCTTGATCTTGTAACCAGCTAAGCAATCAACCCCCTAACAACGCAAAAGACCTGACAGTGATGTCAGGTCTTTCGACTTACTGAAGGGTATTAAGGTTGGCGCAATGGCCGCTATTTCTAGAAATGGATGCTAATGCCTAGGTTGACAGATGCGCTTGAAATGTCAATTTTTGATTTTGCACTAGTTGTAACGTTAGAATTTTCCGTCGCTAGCGCACCACCTGGACGTACAACAACCTTTGACTCAGAAGAAGTTGTTGTGTAATTGTAATCCCTATTACCTAGGTTCAAGTAGTTGAGGTCAAGAAAAAAACCAACAGATGCACTTAGGCTTGTTCGCAGACCAAGAGATGCTCCATAGGCAAGACCTGAATTGACGGTAGGTGATTTTATGCTAGTTTCTGATTCTTGCTCAGGAGATCCCGTTTTTACTTCTCTACTGTTAACAATTAAATCACTTGCCAACATAGTTGAGTAACCAGCCATCGGCTGCAGGTAAAGCTCAATACCTCCGAGTTGAATGGCTCCACGTGGACCAATCAAGGCATTGATTCCGCTGTAGATTCCACCGGTTGCTTCAAGATTGGCTTGGGTGTAGCCAGTCCTGTTGTAATTGCTTTTAGCGTCCTCCTGGTATTTGCTTGTATTGGTAAAGAAGGTATTGTAACCGACACGTGCAGCCAGGGCGATATTTGGATGGAAATAGTAGGCACCATGCACATTTGCAGTGTAGCCATACGATGCAAATCCATTTTCCTTTGCAGCATCAGTTGACTTTTGAGTCTTGCCAAAATCCCCAAGGCCAAATGCACCGCCAACGGTAATGCCAAGGGCCCAAGGCTTTTCAACCTTCTGAGCAAAGCCAGCAACACCAAGTCCTAGGACCAATGCAGAAGTGGCAAATAAGCGTTTTAACATAAGTTTGAGTGTTTGATTGAATTGGGGCAAATCTAGTCCCAACATCTTGAATTATTGCCCAAGTACTTAAATTTAATGCAATTTTAATTTTAGAATACGGCCGTCCACCTTCCTAACTGGACATCTGCAAGGATTAGTTATTGATTATCAACCCTTTAATGCCAGTTATTTTCGTACCACCACCAGCATCAAGACTACAGCAGAGGATCCCAATAACCTAAATAATAGGTATCCCTACCGTATGGAGGGACTGCTAAAACCCAAGATCATACTCGGGAATCTACGAAAATTACCATGGCCTGAGGTTTGTCAATTGTGCTAAGTATAGATAAAGGGCATTCATTAAACCCTTAAATATGCCTACAAACCGATCTAGGATACTAGATCGAGGTAAATTTGGGTACCAAACTACAATTGTAGGATCTCAACAGGACTAGATCATGTCAACCAACAGCATCTCCGCCAGATCCATCACCTTCACGTTGGCCTCTTGTTCCTTGTTTTTGATACCGTCGGTCATCATGGTCATGCAGAAGGGGCAGGCCACAGCGATCACCTCAGGGTTGGTCTCTAGTGCCTCCTCAGTACGCGCAATGTTGATCTCTTTACTTCCTGGCTCCGCATCTTTGAACATCTGGGCACCACCAGCTCCGCAACACAGCCCCTTAGCTCGGCTGCGTTTCATTTCGCTCATCTCGGCGTCTAAGGCTTCCAGGACGGCACGCGGGGCTTCGTAGATGTCATTGGCTCGGCCAAGGTAACAGCTGTCATGGTAAGTAATGCGTTTGCCTTTGAAACTTCCACCACCCTGCATCTTGATCTTGCCGCCATCAATCAGCTGCTGGAGCAACTGACTATGGTGCACCACCTCATAATTACCACCTAGGGCAGGGTATTCGTTCTTGAGTGTGTTGAAGCAGTGTGGGCAAGCCGTCACGATCTTCTTGACCTCATACCCATCCAGGATCTGAATATTACTCGCAGCCATCATCTGGAACAGATACTCGTTGCCAGCACGGCGTGCTGGGTCGCCAGTACAGGCCTCTTCCGTCCCGAGGACAGCAAAGGTGATACCCACCTTGTTCAGGATCTTGCAGACGGCAACCGTAACCCTTTTGTACCGGTCGTCGAATGAGCCCGCACAGCCCACCCAGAACAGGACATCAGGCGTTTTGCCTTCTGCGACAAAGTCTGCCATGGTTTTGATCCGGAGTAGTTTCTCTTCCATCTGTGGGTCGTGTTGAGGTGATGTATCTGTCAGCAGAAAGGCTGCTGTTTGGTGTGTGGGCCAAAATAAACCAATTAGTGCTTACCAAGGGGCTAACAATCGGCATAAATTGCGCTTTTATTACTGATGCCCGTGTAAGTGTCCCGAACCGAGCCACTTGCACTACTGCCCACAGGCCAACCGACAACCATGAGCCAAGCCCCAAAACACTTCAGCCGACATACCCTTACCGCTGCCCTACCCTATGCCAACGGCCCCGTGCACATTGGCCACTTGGCAGGTGTCTATATCCCTGCGGATATCTATGCGCGCTATTTGCGGATACAAGGCAAGGACGTGGTGCTGATCTGTGGCAGTGATGAGCATGGTGTGCCTGTTACCCTGCGTGCCCGCAAGGAGGGCCTGACTGTGCAAGAGGTAGTGGACAAATACCACAGCCTGATCAAACAATCGTTTCAGGACTTCGGCATCAGTTTCGACATCTACCACCGCACATCGGACCCCTTACATCACGAGACCTCCTCAGCAATGTTTCGGGACCTGTATGATAAAGGTGAGTTGACAGAACAAACCAGCCTTCAGTTCTACGACCAGTCTGCCGAGCAGTTTTTGGCCGACAGATACATTCAGGGCACCTGCCCTAGCTGTGGGTTCGAAAATGCCTATGGCGACCAATGCGAAAACTGTGGCACTACCCTCAGCCCAGACGAGCTGATCAACCCACGGTCCATGCTGAGCGGTGCCGTGCCGATCAAGAAGGAAACCAAACATTGGTACCTCCCGCTCAACCAATGGGAAGACCGCCTGCGTCAATACATCCTCGAAGGCCATAAGGACGACTGGAAACCCAACGTATTGGGCCAGTGCCGTAGCTGGATAGACCAAGGACTGCAACCAAGGGCGGTAACCCGCGACCTTGATTGGGGCGTGAAAGTGCCGCTGCCTGACACCGACGGCAAAGTCCTTTACGTCTGGTTTGATGCACCTATCGGATACATCTCGGCAACCAAAGCTTGGGCAGCTGAGACGGGCAAAAACTGGGAAGACTATTGGAAACGTGAGGACACCCAGCTGATCCATTTCATCGGCAAGGATAACATCGTTTTCCACTGCATCATTTTCCCGACCATGCTCATGGCTTCTGGGGACTATATCTGGGCTGACCAAGTACCGGCTAACGAGTTCCTGAACCTAGAAGGCAACAAGATCAGTACTAGCCGCAACTGGGCCGTCTGGCTGCACGAGTACCTGCAGGACTTCCCCGGCAAGCAGGATGTTTTGCGCTATGTACTAGCTGCCAATATGCCCGAAACCAAGGACAACGACTTTACTTGGCGTGACTTTCAGGCCCGCAATAACAACGAGCTGGTGGCCATCTTAGGCAATTTTGTGAACCGTGTCGTTACCCTGACTCATAAATACTATGGAGGTAAAGTCCCGGCACCAGGCACCCTGACGGACCTAGACTTAGCCTTGGTAGCTGACCTTGCCACCTACCCGACCAAAATCAGCACCGCCCTCAACCAATATCGGTTCCGGGAAGCATTGGCCCATTATATCGATCTGGCAAGGACAGGAAATAAATACTTGGCCGAAACCGAGCCATGGAAACTCTGGAAAACGGAACCTGAAAGGGTGACTACGATCCTGAACCTCGGGCTGCAAATCGTGGCCAACTTAGCATTGCTAGGTGAGGTCTTCTTGCCCAATGCTGCTGCGGCAATGTTCCGCATGGTGCCTACTGCAGACATTCCGAGCCTTTTGCGCTGGAACAATGCTGGCAGTGCCCTTTTGGTCGAGCCAGGTACAGTGCTAGGAGAAGGTCACCTATTGTTCGAAAAAATAGAAGACGACGTCATAGAGGCCCAAGTCGCCAAGTTGGAGGCCACCAAAGCGGCCAACAACGCTGCTGCCAAGGCGCCAGAGGCCGCCAAACCCGCCATCACCTTTGATCAGTTTGGGGCCATGGATATTCGGGTTGCAACCATCACCGAAGCGGTATTGGTGCCCAAAACCAAGAAACTCCTCAAGCTTACCCTTCGCACTGGCCTCGATACTAGGACTGTGGTCAGTGGTATTGCCGAGCATTTCAAGCCCGAAGACATTATTGGCCAACAAGTCTGCCTATTGGCCAACCTAGCCCCGCGCGAGCTTAAAGGCATCACTTCGGAAGGCATGATCTTGATGGCAGAGGATAGCGATGGCAAGCTAGTGTTTGTCCGCCCTAGCCAAACTGTTTGGGATGGAGCAACTGTCAAATAGCGATTAAAACTGCTAAATGGCTGCTGACAAATTGCCCATCGCAGTAAACTGGGCTAACAAGGGCCTTAAACATCTGGATAGCGGTCCTTAAGTACAAAAGCCATGTAGTGATATCGCTACATGGCTTTTGTTTGATGGCTAAATGGATAGTCTAGGTATTTATTGGTAAGGACATCATAGCCACACCCATTAAACCTAGCTAAAATAGACGTCCTTGATCGCACTTATCGGGATCGAAACCCCGCCCTTGAGCGAAATGTGACTGTCCGTAACGGCCCAGATCGTGGTGTCCACCTCAAGGTTTTCGCCACTTTCGGCCTCGAAGATGATGTGAACCTTGCCGTGGTAGGCATTACCAAGTGCCAAGGCTTTGTTGAGCGACCATTGACGCTGTTTGCGGTCAAAGTCGAGGCTTAGGACCTCCTTGTGTGCAAAATGGATGTTGCTGATTTCTTCTTTCCTGATTTGAGTGGCGGTTAGCATGAGGTAGCGTTCGGGAGAGGATAATGGATGGAATAGATTTGGTCCTAGCGAAAAGAAGGGAAAATAAAGGCGGTAGACCTCTGCTTTGTTAACAGAACGAAGGTCTGGTTTTTCGCCTGATTGTATAGCAATAATTTTGCCAACTATCTTACACGCAGAATAAACCATACAAAAAAAGCTTATTTACCATGCAATTGATAGACTAGCTTTGGAACCCCGATCGTCCAATGTGGCTCTATTTAGCCTTCCATTGCATTTCTAACCGCCTACTAGCGATAGCACCTCTTGACCCATACCATGCATTTTGGCTTAACCTGTCGCAGTCATCAGGGTGAATACAGGCAAAACCTGCCTTAACCATACGTCGGCTACCAGATACGATTATCACTACCTATCAGAAAAACATGGTCAATCGAAGGGACACAATCCTAAACGAGTGGCCTAACGTAACGCTCAAAGTGATAAGCAAGGCTGAATGGGCCTAGTTGGGCCATTCCTAAATAGGGCCTAAAGCAAGCCATTTAGCTATTCAACCACGGCCCCATCGATGTTGTCAGGGTGGGTCTCGTCCTTGGTCGGGTCCGTCGGCGTGGTGCTGACGCTATCTTGACGTACTTCGGCCCGTGGCAGGATGGTCGTACACTGGTACTTACGGTTGATCGAGACATCAGCCTTCGGGAAGAAGCCCTCTGTGATGCCCAATTTGCGATCGGCATAAAGGCGCTCCATAAATAACCCATAGATGGGCAAAGCAGTTTTGCTACCCTCTCCCTGCCTAAGGGTTCTGAAGTGAATGCTGCGCTCTTCGGCACCAACCCATACCCCTGTCACTAGGTCCTTACTCATGCCCATGAACCAACCATCGCTTTGGTTGCTGCTAGTGCCCGTTTTGCCAGCAAGCTGGTTGTTCCGGAATACTTGGTAAGACCAAAGGGCTTGGGCTGTGCCACCAGGCTCCTGCAGGGTTCCTTGTAGCATATAGACCATCAACCAAGCAGCTTCTTCGCTTAGGGCTTTGCTTTGTTTAGGCCTAAAATCCTTAATGACGTTACCGTTGTGGTCCTCTATGCGCGAAACAATAATAGGCTCCTGATGCACCCCCTTGTTGAGGAAGGTAGAATAAGCGCCCACCATATCAAACAGCGACACATCGTTACTACCAAGACCAATCGCAGGCCGTGGTTTTAATTTACCCTTGATGCCCATCTTCTTGGCGTATTCAGCCACGACGGCAGCACCTTTAACGGGATCTCCGTTTCCAAGTAAGGAGGTCATTTGGGCAGCAATGCTATTAACCGAACGACCAATGCCAAAACGCAAGCTCATGTTAATGCCCGAAAAGTTCCCAGTCGCATTATGCGGAGACCAGCTGGTATCCACAATCCGCCCATCCGCCAAGGTATCACGATAACGCATAGTCACGGGGTTGTCCTGGATACGGAAACATGGGGCATAGCCCTTGTCCATTGCCGCCGCATAGACAAATGCCTTAAAAGTCGAGCCCGGCTGCCTTGCCATCTGCTTTACGTGGTCGTACTTGAAATAGTTATAGTTAATCCCGCCGATCCAGGCCTTGATATGGCCCGTGAAAGGATCCATGGTCATCATGCCCGTGTTGAGGAGTCTTTTGTAATAGGCCAGACTATCCATGGTGCTCATCATGACTGTGTCACCACTTGGCTTTTTCCAGTTGAAGACCACAATCCGGTGTGGTTTATTGAGGTAATACTGGATACTATCTGTCCGCTTGCCAAAACGGCGCACCAAAATCTTGTACGCATCGGTCCGCCGAACCATGTTGTCTAGGAAGTTAGGGATCTCAACACCTTTTTCGTCAATCCAAGGATTTTCTCCACGCCAATGACCTTCAAAACGCCCTTGCAGAGAGGCCATGTGCTTGGCTACAGCTGCCTGCGCATGCGCCTGCATCCTGCTGTCGATCGTCAGGTAAATCTTGAGTCCAGAGGTGTAGATGTCCAGATCAGTATTGGTTTCCTCACGGTACTCTTCAGCCCAACCTTCCAGGAAATTGGTGAGGTACTGATTGTAATAGTCTAACACGCCATCTGGGTGGCCTTGGCGACCCTCGCCTTTCGGGTACGGAATCTTGATCTCCGAAATGCTATCTACTTGATGGTCCGTCAAGAAACCATACTTAACCATTTGGCGTAAGACCGTATTCCGGCGTTTGATAGCCCTATCGTAGTTCTTCTTAGGATTGTAATTCGAGGTGGCTTTCAGCATGCCAATCAACAGAGCACATTCTTCGGCTTTGAGGCGTGCGGGTGTCGTGGCGAAATAATAGTCAGCCGCCGTCTTAATCCCGAAACAGTTATTCCCGAAGTCCACCGTGTTCAGGTAAAGCGTCAGGATCTCCTCTTTGGTAAAGGCTCGTTCTAGCTTTACAGACGTGATCCACTCCTTTGTTTTGGTCACGACAGTGCTAACTAATGGGATGTAGGATAGCAGACCTCTCGAACTAAGCGAGCGGGTCTTGTACAGGTTTTTGGCCAGTTGTTGGGTGAGCGTACTACCACCACGTCCATCTCCTTTAATGGCAGAAACTGCGATGCCAACCAAAGCCGCTGGGTCCACCCCACTGTGGTCATAGAACCTGATATCCTCGGTTGCCAACAGGGTTTTGATCAGCAATGGCGATATTTTATCATACTCGATCGGCGACCTGTTCTTCTTGAAGTACTTGCCAACCAAAACACCATCCGAAGTAATGATGCTACTAGCTAGTTCTAGCTTCGGGCTCTGAAGTTTCTGGATGCTAGGACTGCTGCCAAATAACCAAAGCAGGTTAAAGTCCACTGCCAACAGGTAGAGCGCAATACTGCCGACCATATAGCCTAAGCGTTTCCACCACATGATGGCGGCCCGTTGGGGTATGGTCATAGGGTCTGGCTCAGGGTTTGCGCCACCATAGCCAAGTTCTTTTGATGGTCTGCCACCAAACCTTGGCCACAACCTACCTAGTCGGAGCTGCCGCCAAATGACTTGCCAAAAAGAACGCAAAAGTTGCCACATGGGCGCTGCTGAAAATGGAGTAATGATGAGGGTGGACTGATCGAGCCTGAGTGCGGCGGGATTCTCGTGCCAAAGCTAAATCCATGCTTAACCGCTTTCGGTCCTGCATGAAGTTTCAATAAGCGGAAGTCCGTAGGCAATACTAAGGTATGCTTAGCAGATTTGGTACCACCATAGCCGATCAGAACCCAAAAAAACTTGGTAAGGATCCACTTAGGCCATCAACTTGTTGTTGTCATCGGGGAAAATGATGGTAGGCTCGTGTTGTTTGGCCTCTTCAAAGTCCATTGTGGCATAACTCACGATGATGACAACATCGCCGACTTGGCAGAGACGAGCAGCTGGCCCATTGAGACAAATTGTCCCTGTGCCGCGCTCCCCACGGATAATATAAGTCTCTAGGCGTTCGCCATTGTTGACATTAACGACCTGGACCTTCTCGTGCGGGATCATATTAGCTGCATCCAACAGATCTTGGTCAATCGTGATGCTGCCGACATAATGTAGCTCCGCTTGGGTGATGGTTGCGCGGTGGATTTTGGACTTGAGAACCTGAATTTGCATAAAATTGGCCCCTATTAGGGCCCAAGGTTAAGAGAGAGGGGGGGAAGGGCTATCTAAGCCTTATGGCCTAATTGTGATTATATAGGCAGGTGAGGTTATGACCCCTTCCGATCTGGTATCTGGTACTGAACTATGGCCTGCAAAGTTTCGCCAAATATTGAGGACTGCCAAACTTGCGCCGTAATATCTGATCTATTTGGGCGCAATGATCAGGTTGTCGATAAGCCGCACACCATCCAGCCAGACAGCAATCAACACAACAGCACCAGCTGAAGGGTCTGGTTGCTGAATCGGAGCTAGATCTTGAGGGTGAACCAATGCCAAATAATCAACCTGAAAATCAGGATCAGCTAAATGTTTGGTGATGGCCTCTTGGCAGGCTTGATCTGCCGAGACCCTCGTGGCAAGCTCTGCTACTGATTGCAGGGCCTGATAAAGTGCTGGGGCCTTAGCACGAGCTTTGGCAGATAAACGCACATTGCGTGACGACATCGCTAAGCCATCAGGCTCACGCATCGTTGGTACCCCGACCACGGCAAGGTCAAAATCCAACAAGGTGACCAATTGCCGCACAACGGCTAGCTGTTGGTAGTCCTTTTGACCCATGTAAACATGCGTTGGGCGCAGGATATGAAACAGCTTGGATAGCACCAATGCAACGCCGCTAAAGTGCCCAGGGCGACTGCTACCCTCCCAGCGATCATCAAGGCCTGCAAAGCGGAACTCAATGAGGGCACCAGGTTTGCCACTTCCGCCTTGTTTGCCATAGATCTCATCGGCACTAGGCATAAAAGCAACATCACAGCCAGCACCAGCTAGTAGATTGATGTCTTGCTCTGGCGTCGATGGGTATTTATCAAAATCCGTAACGTCGTTAAACTGAGTCGGATTGACAAAAACACTTGCCACCACCATATCACAGGTTGCTTTGGCAGCAGACACCAAGCTAAGATGCCCCGCATGTAAGGCGCCCATGGTGGGCACGAACCCGATATGGCTACTCAAATGGCCATGTTGGGCAAAATAGGCCTTGCGGTGTGCATCAAGCAGGTGTTGGAGGTCGGCCTTGGTTCGGACTACTTGCACTGACAAAAGGATTAGGTCGGGACGTGGCTGGCAAGTAAGGCATCGTTTACCGATTGACCACAAAAAAACTAAAAATGGGCTGTATCAATCAGCCCAAGACCTTGTCAATTGGCACTTCATAAGCCGGAGATGGATATTTTGCGACGCTAACCAACTTACCCGCAGGATAATCATGCCGATTCAATAGCAACAACCAATACAGCATACCTATCTGCCCCATAAGTATCAATCAATTGGCTGACAGTAAATCAATTAGTGACGGTGTACCTGACAACATTAAGCCAATAGGAGGCAAGCAAGGAAAACAGCGAGCCACCCTATCAAATGTATCATTAGGTCATCCGTCAACCTCACCAGACCCCATAGGAGACCAGAACTTGGCCACGACAACTGAGGCGGCCTATTTAGGGCTGAAAATTGAATAGTCAACACCTTTGCTTACAAAAATTTTATGACATATCAAATGGTTCTGACAAAATAATTTAGACCCCAAAACAAGTCTCGGCAAATAATCTTTGCCCTCTTGTTGCCAGATTAGATAATATTTACTTAATTTTGTGTCGCAATTCCCGTGTGGGAATCTTAACAACCAATACGTCTATGTCTAAGTTACGCATCCTGTATGTTGCAAGTGAAATAGATCCCTTCCTTTGCACCACCCAAGCTGCAGAATTCTTACGAAAGTTACCCCAGGCCATGCAAGAGCGTGGTATGGAGATCCGGATTCTGGTCCCGCGGTTTGGTTTGATCAATGAGCGTAAAAACAGATTACACGAAGTCGTCCGCCTTTCGGGCATCAACATCACAGTTGGTGAGGAAGAAAAACCACTCGTGATCAAAGTTGCCAGTATCCCGAATGCCAAGCTCCAGGTTTACTTCATTGACAACGAAGACTATTTCCACCGGAAGAATGTGTTCCACGACAATGACAACATCTTCTTCAGCGACAATGACGAGCGTGCTATCTTCTTCTGCAAAGGCGTCCTCGAGACCGTCAAGAAGCTAGGTTGGAGCCCTGACATCGTCCATTGCAACGACTGGATGACGAGCCTAATCCCTCTCTACCTAAAGACGACCTACAAACTGGACCCTGTTTTTAAGGACACAAAGTCTATCTTTGGCGTTTACAATAACAACTTCGACCACAAGTTTGAGGGCAATTTGCTCGAGAAAGTCCGGATGATGGACATCGATGACAGCATGTTGTCAAGCCTAGAGTCGGCTGACTTTGAAGGCTTTATGCGGATCGGGATGGACTTTGCGGATGTCGTGATCAGGGCCAACGAACAATATAGCGAAAAGCTAGAGCGTTTGTTTAGTGCTGTGGATGGTGGCAAGCAGGTCGAGAGCATCCTGACCGATAACCAGGGCGAAAACGACAACTATGCGGATACCTATTACAATCTTTACAACACTTTGGCCAACTAGGCCTACCAACATTTTGACTAGGTCAGTGCCCTCGCGGGCATTGGCCTTTTGTTTTTATATGCCAGCTCCGAAATTAGTTGCCATCTTAATTGTGGCCATCATGGGCCTCCAGGCCTGCCAACAACAGCCACCCGAAACATTTGGTGCCCTCACTGCCACCGAAGCTGACCTAACAAACGCCTCCCTCGACTCGCTTGAGGTGCAGGGCTCAACCATCCAGATCGATAGTGTCGCGACGGGTAACATCAGTTACATCCAGTTCGGAAAAGTCAATCACCCTTGGTTTGGCAACCTCGAGACGCGTAGTGTCGTCGAGATACGCCCCAATAGTGGCGCCAACCTAGAGCCGATTCAGACAGTAGACTCTGTAATGCTCAGCATGACACTCAATAGGCTCAGCGGAGACACCACCCAACCCCTCGTAATCGATATTTTTCAGGCGGACTCGGTCCCACAATACACGACCTCTTATCGGTCATTACGCCCAATAAACTACGCGCGCAACACCAACCCCATTGCCAACTTCACGGTCCAAAACACTGGTTACAGGACAGAGGCAACTACCAAAATCAAAGTAAATGTTAGCTACCAGCTCGCTGGGTTAATCAAACTTAATAGCGACTCCTTAGACTATACCAACCCAGATAAATTCTCAAGACTGTTACGTGGTTTGGTCTTTGTGCCCCGTACGGGCAACCAAATCGTCACAGTTGATATGTCAACCTACAGCATGGTGCTGTACTACAAAAACACCGACGGCCTTTCTAAGGTCTATTTCTTCAATTATGGCCTAGCCTCTGGGCATTTCACGCAGGTGATTAGCTCGCGCGCAGGTAGTCCTTTCGAGAGCCTCAACCGCACTGGCGCCATCATGCCCGCCAACACTGCAAATGATAGCTCAGTCCTAATTCAAGGAGGGTCTGGCCTACGTGCCCTGCTCAAAATTCCTACGCTAACTAGCTATTACAACCAGCTCTCAAGTCGCCTTGGCAAGATCATCGTGTTAAAGGCCGAGTTGGTGATGCCTACCCAGATCAGCACCATCGCCAACTTTAATAATAAACCTTACCTGTATTACTTGTTACAAGGCAGTGCCATCGATCGCCCTTCGGAGTTCATTTACAACGACAACAGGCGCGGACTTGCCTCAGGATACTCCCAGTTCAACTTTGCTAGTACGGACCAATTGCTGAAGGCAGACATCACGACCTATATCCAAAAGGTTTTCAGAGGCAACTACCAGAACCAGGGCATTTTGTTCTACCTAGGCGAAAGTGACATCACGACCAGTTTTGTCAGGCTAAAGGCGGGCTCGGGAAACAATGGTATCCGGCTCAAGATCTATTATATCAAGCAGCCATAGCAGCCAGTCCTATGCAGTATGCAGGGTAAGACAGCCAAATCCGTAAGGAATATCTGCCCGAAAACTCCGTTATTGCAATCAGCTTTAAGTTTGCGCCTACCCGAGGTTGGTCTTCTGGATCATTCTCTCGGTCTTGGTAGGTGCGTCCTTACGGCAGACCCGTCTTTCAACACTCACTAGCAAAGCCCATGTGCGGAATTGTTGCTTATGTAGGCCATCGTCAGGCCTACCCTATTATTTTAAAAGGCCTCAAACGGTTAGAGTACCGTGGCTACGATAGTGCTGGCATCGCCCTACTGAATGGCGGTCTCAATGTCTACAAAAAACGCGGCAAAGTCGCCGACCTCGAAAATCACTTAGCTGACGAGTCGCTTAATAGCACCATTGGCATAGGCCATACCCGTTGGGCCACCCATGGGGAGCCAAATGACATCAATGCCCACCCTCACTATAGCAGTGACGAAAAACTAGCCATCATCCACAATGGCATCATCGAGAACTATGCCTCCCTCAAGAAGGAGCTAGAAGATCGTGGCCATGTGTTCAGGAGCCAAACAGACTCCGAAGTGTTTATCCACTTCATCGAGGACATCTATAACAATAATGACATTGAGCTAGAAGAGGCAGTTCGCATTGCCCTTAGCAAGGTCATCGGAGCTTATGCCATCGTCATCATGGATAGCTCAGAGCCAGACAAACTCATTGCAGCCCGCAAAGGCAGCCCAATGGTGTTTGGTATTGGCGAGAACGAGTTCTTTATCGCCAGCGATGCCACCCCAATCATCGAGTACACCAACAAGGTAGTTTACCTTAATGACTACGAAATTGTTGTCGTCAAGGGTGGTGAGTTCAGCATTAAGTCCATCGAGAACGAGGTAATGACCCCGTACATTCATGAGCTTGACCTGAAACTAGAAAGCATCGAGAAAGGTGGCTTTGACCACTTTATGCTCAAAGAAATCTATGAGCAACCTCGCAGCATTGCCGACTGTCTTCGTGGTCGGTTGGTCAGCAGCCAAGGCCATTTGGTTCTAGGCGGCCTGATCGAGCACATGAACAAGATCGTGAATGCGGATCGCATCATGATCGTTGCCTGTGGCACTAGCTGGCATGCTGGCCTAGTGGCCGAGTATGTGATCGAGGAGCTGACCCGCATCCCGGTAGAAGTAGAATACGCCTCAGAGTTCCGGTATCGTAACCCGATCATCCGTGAAAATGACGTTGTCATTGCTATTTCCCAAAGTGGCGAAACCGCCGATACCTTGGCCGCCATCGAGCTGGCCAAAAGCAAAGGAGCATTCATCTTTGGTGTTTGCAACGTAGTCGGCAGCAGCATAGCACGTGCCACCCATGCTGGTGCTTACACCCATGCAGGTCCTGAAATCGGTGTTGCCAGTACTAAAGCCTTCACCGCCCAAGTCACCGTCCTGACAATGATGGCCCTGATGATTGCCGAAAAACGTGGCACCATCTCTGCCTCAACGTTCCACGCCATCTTGGCTGACCTCGAGTCTATCCCGCAAAAGGTAGAGCGAGCCCTCAAGCTAGATGGTCAGATCAAGGCCATTGCCGAAATGGTCGCAAGCTCCAACAACGCCTTGTACCTAGGCCGTGGCTACAACTTCCCTGTTGCGTTGGAGGGTGCCCTCAAACTCAAGGAAATCAGCTACATCCATGCCGAAGGCTACCCAGCTGCCGAGATGAAACATGGCCCTATCGCCTTGATCGATGAGGAAATGCCAGTATTCGTGATTGCAACCCATGATAGCGGCTACGAGAAAATTGTGAGCAACATTCAGGAGGTGAAGGCCCGCAAAGGCAAGGTTATCGCCGTCGTGACCGAGGGTGACACCCTTGTGCAATCCATGGCTGACTACACCATCCAGGTGCCTGACACGAACGAAATCCTGATGCCATTGGTGTCAGTGATCCCCCTGCAATTGCTGAGCTATCACGTTGCTGTCATCCGTGGCTGCAATGTTGATCAACCTCGTAACTTGGCCAAAAGCGTCACAGTCGAGTAGTCAAGGCCAATGCCTTTATGTATCCAAACAAACAAGCCAAGGACATCCTCCTTGGCTTCTTTGTTTTTGAGCTACATCTGCCTAAGACCTAGCATTGAATTATTGTATTTAGCCCTAGGTTTTGCCCTAGGGGTTAATTGTGGATTTAACAGTCATGGCCCATCACCTAGTCAGTAGTATTCTCAAGCTCATAGAGCTGGTGGAAGACCACACAAACAGCTATAGACCAATACCATGGGTGGAGCCAAGCACCTGCACCAAGCAACAGCCAAGTCCCGGCATGGAACAATAGCACCCAAACGGCCCATAGTGGCCACCATCGCTTGCTGAACATCAGCCAAGGGCTTAGCAGCTGGCCCAGCAGTCCGACCATCGCCAGGATGGTAAACACTGCGGGGAACTTGCCCAAGGCCTGCCCAAGCACTGTCCCGTGGTTAAGCAGGTAGGGATTGGCCTCAGCGGCCCACGACAGGCCAGTGCTTAGGAGTTTTTCGACACCAGCTAGGCCATATGTGGCTGCGATCAATACCATCACTAATCGCAAGTATTGAACTGGGTCCTTGGTGCAGATCACAACTAGCATCAGCCAGTTGAGGGTCGCATAGGTGTGGTCGATCTTGCCCCAGCTATAGAGCCAGGCCTGCCCAATCATCCAGGTCAGGAATACCAGCCTGCCAAGCCAGACCCACTCCCAAATCAACCAGAGGATAAGCCCAACAATACCAAATGCGGCGATTAGGAACATATTCGCCGCATTTGGTGCGGTGATTAGACCCGGAATCCAGCCAACGAGGCGCAATGGTTGGTACCAACCTCCCAAAGGTTGCCTCAGCCACAGGTCCGAAATAATGTCATAACCAAACCAGAGGTAAGCAAACGAGGCCACCCACCGTAGGAACAAGACGTAAAAACTGGCAACATCCTGTGCGGCAAATAGCCACACCACAACCAACCTTCTGTTGACCAATAGTTGCTGTCCGACAAGGACTGCAATGCCCAGTCTGACGATCACCTGATCAGCCTTCGTAACAAAAAAGTCAGGCCCCAATCTATGTAGCTCAACAGGCAGCCTAGGGTAAAGGCTAAGAACTAAATGTTGCCACCAGCTCAACACTTGGTCCAATCCGCCAACAAGCCCAAGACCACCAACAAGCCAGTCCTGCACCGCTGTCCGACCAATAACAAGCCAAATGGTCAGCAATAGCCCCCAGACAAGAGCACATACCATCAGGGACGGCAAGCCAAGCTTGTAGGTTGACTTAGTCATGATCAGAAGGGCTAGAGAAGGTTTGGCCTAAGCTATATTCTGCAACGACACTGGTGCTATCACCCTGAATGCGGAGGAGTTGCCAAGGAGCCAAATTAGCTTTTCCAGTATCAGCCGTGGCTAGGTCTTGCAATAGTTTCTTAGCCTTTTGGGTGTAGTACGCCCTTCGGCATAGGGACAGCATTCCGCCCTTACTAAAGCCGAAAGTTGTAGGGTCGAGCTCCTGAGTGCCATGTAAGACCACCCAATGTTCGTCCGCCATCGGCCCCTTGGCAGACTGGGAAAACATCCCCATCCTGAACATAGGCCAAAGATCCTGTTGCAACACAAATGGCAGCCCAAACCACCCCAAAAGCAGCACAACTATCCCTATTTTCGGCCAACTAGCATTCATTTTTTGAGACCTTGAAAACAAAGGGATAAGACAGTATATTTGTAGGGCAAGAAAGTACACCAACAGCCAATAACCAAAACTTGCCAGAGACTATGTACGGAGGCGGAAATTCATTTGAAGGGCCAGCGAAAAATGAGCTAGTTGAGCAGGAAAACCCTGCCCTCTTGGCCGCATTTGAGGCCCGCATTGCGGCTAACGAAAAGATCGAACCAACAGATTGGATGCCGGCCTTGTATCGCAACCAGCTGATCCGGATGATCGAGCAACATGCCCACTCTGAGATCATCGGTGCCCTTCCCGAAGGCACCTGGATCACCCGTGCGCCAGGCTTCAAACGCAAACTTGCCCTAATGGCTAAGGTGCAAGACGAAGTTGGCCATGCACAACTTTTGTACAGTGCCGCCGAAACCCTTGGCAAAAGCCGTGAGGACATGATCGCTGACCTGATCAATGGCAAAAGCAAGTACAGCAATATTTTCAACTATCCTGCCTTTACTTGGGCAGACAGCACTATCATCAGCTGGTTGGTTGATGCGGGTGCTATCGTGAACCAGTTGGCCAACTCGCGTGGCAGCTACGGCCCGTACGTCCGTGCGCTAGAGCGTATTTGTGTTGAAGAATCGTTCCACCTTAAGTACGGTCATGATGCTGTCGTGACCCTTGCGACAGGCTCCCCTATACAACGTGCAATGGTGCAGGACGCCCTCAACCGTTGGTGGACACCGCTGATGCACTTTTTCGGCCCGCCAGATAAGATGAGTGTACATACCGAAATCTTGGTCCGTTGGAAGGTCAAAATGTCCACCAATGACGAGTGCCGTCAGCAGTTCTTGGATATGTATGTACCTAAGATCTGGGACCTAGGCCTCACCGTGCCAGACCCTAACCTCCGCAAAGATCCTGAAACTGGGCAGTGGCTTTACACTGAGCCTGATTGGGCTGAGTTCAAACGTGTCATCAATGGCGATGGCCCTTGCAATAAGGAGCGCCTAGCCGTCCGCCGCAAGGCTGAAACCCGTGGTGCTTGGGTCCGCGAGGCCCTCAAAGCCAGCGAAACTGCCCATGTACGGGTTAGGCCGTTTGCTTAATCTATGATCAGATTATGTATCACTAACACAACGTCACTCAGAAATGGGTGGCGTTGCTGTTTTACAGCCCCACCCTACACCCTCAAAATCCCGCCAAACCACCTATCTTGCAAGCCAAATTGTCATCAAAATGCGCTTCAGAATAAGGATTAGATTATTAGTCGTTGTGGTTGTTACTTGCTTTTCCATCAGCCTAGCAATAGGCCAAAAGCTGAGCAGACAACCTACCAAATCCCCCAAGGTCCCCAAAGCTAGCACGAGCACAGTTCTTACCATGCGCCCATCAGCCTTGGTTGACCCGATGATCGGCACCGATGTGGGCAATACGTTTGTAGGAGCCGCGCTACCCTTCAGTTTGGCCAAACCTGGGCCTGACGTCCTACCACCCTACAACACCACTGGTTACTCAGCCAACGGCCTAATCGAAGGCTTTAGCCACACCCACCTCAGCGGAACTGGCGGAGGTGGTCGGTATGGTAACATCATGCTGACACCATTGGTTGGCGGGCCTACCCTCAAGGCCCGAGCAGGGGTCCGGACCAGCGAGGTGGCCAAAGCTGGTTACTATGCCGTCACCCTAGGCCGTAAACCCGGTGATGTCCGGACCGAAGTCACCCTTACTGAAAAGACTGGTTGGCACCGTTACCGATTCTTTACCTGGGATAAAAGGCCAACCCTTGAGGCAACCGTCATGATCGATCCAACACACGTGATCTCCCGCCGTCGTGATAGCCTCGACTCTCGTTGCCTTCGTGCTAGCATCCAGGTAGAGGAAGACGGTTCCATAGTTGGGCAAGGCAGCTTCGCAGGTGGATGGGGAGGTCAGAATCCTTATACGGTTTACTTCTATATCCTACCAAACATAAAGCCGATCGCTACTGGTGCTTGGCAAGAGGATAGTGTATTTACAGAGGTTTCAACCCAAGCCAAAGGACGATCTTGTGGCATATATCTGAAGTACAACTTCCACCAGCAACAAGAGCTACTGATGAAGGTGGGTATCTCGATGCGGTCAGTGGCAGATGCCAAGGCCAATCTGGAGGCCCAACAAGGATGGGATTTTGACCAAACCAGAGCACTAGCTGCAGATGTTTGGGACAAACAACTTGGCAAGATCAAGATCGCAGGTGGCGTTCCTGAGCAGCAGGTGCAGTTCTACACCAACCTATACCATACGTTCTTGATGCCGCATAACCACACTGGTCAAAGCCCCGAGTACGAAACAACCGAGCCTACATTCTGGGATCATTATTGTCTCTGGGATGTACATCGGTCAGTGATGCCCCTGCATACCCTGATCGCTCCCAAACTCCAACGAGATATTATCAAGAGCCTATTGCAGGTGGGCAAATACACGGGATGGCTGCCAGATGCTTGGGTCGCCGGTGGGCACGGGCAACAACAAGGCGGCACCAATGCCGACATCGTAATGACAGATGCCGTACTAAAGGGACTGATTCCGACCTCGGACAAGGCCACCTGTGACAGCATCTGGAAGTATTGTTATCGCAATGCCACCCAACAGACCGATAGGCCTGGCGTATATGGCAGGCACACTGCATTGCTAGATAAATATGGCTACCTCCCAGCCGATGTCAAATGTGGCTCCTCAATCACAGCAGAGGTGGCCTACAACGACTTTTGCCTTAGTCTGCTAGCCACCAAGCTGGGCAAAACCAAGGAGGCCACCACCTTACTTGCCAACAGCCAACGCGTCTGGAATCTCTGGAAAGCCGACACTGGCTACCTTTGGGCCAAAGACCGCAGTGGTAATTGGGCACCCAATTTTAGCAGGGTCAATACCCGCCTAGATAGTTGGAACGGCCCCCACTTTTATGAGGCATCCTGCTGGGCCTACAGCTTTTACATGCCGCACGACGTCCCAGGCCTGATCAGCCGCCGTGGGGGCAATGCGAAGTTTATCGAGTGGCTAGATCGGTTTGTGGATGGGGGTGATTTTGAGCTGGAGAATGAGCCCGTCTTCCTAGTGCCCTACCTGTATAACTATGCTGGCCGGCCTGACAAAACAGCAGTTAGGGTCCATCATCTACTACAATATGAGTTCACCGCCTCACGCAAAGGCCTCCCCGGGCAGGACGATAGTGGCGCAATCAGCAGCTGGTATGTATGGTCCAGCATGGGCCTGATGCCAGTGGCTGGCCAAGACCTATACCTGATCGGCAGCCCTCTATGGCAAACAACAACCATTGAGTTGGAAGGCAAAAAAACGCTAGAGATCGAGGCCAGCAATTATGGCCCATCAAATATCTACATCCAGTCAGCCAGCCTCAATGGCCAGCCGATCAGCAAACCATTTATCACCCATACCCAGATTAGCAAAGGTGGCAAACTCATCTTTGTGATGGGTGCCCAACCAAGCAAATGGGGCCAAAAGGTCGACTAGGCTAGGGCTCGGTCAAGACCTCCTAGTTTTAGCCAATCTTACCTATATTTATGGCCATCTGGGCGAGGAGATCAGAAGCCCCCTAGCTGAAAAGACTACCAGCATACCTGCCAATGGCATCATCATTGGTCACGACACCGAACAACCATTATGACAACGACTAGAGCCCCCTACACCAGATTTTGTTTGATTTTGCTTGCCGTTTTGGGCATGTCGTGGCCGGCCCTAGGGCAAGGATCGGCACCATGGGCAAGTCCTAAGGATATCCCAATTATCAACCGAGTGTGTAAAGGCAATGGGGCATCCTTGTTGCACAAAAGGTCTGCCGCTGCGGTCAATGCAGTCAACTACCCACGGGGATACTATAATTATTACGTCCAGCACTATAACCTCCAGATCGAGCCTGATTTTACTACAAGCTCCATCACAGGGCGGACGGATATCCATTTTAGGCCAACCGGCCCGCTAGATACTTTGGTATTTGACTTGTCAAGTGCATTGCGAATCGATAGCATTAAGTTTCATGGTCAGGTGCTACCATTTAGCCGCACCTCTGATCAGTTGGTACTTGTACCACTAGGCTCGGCACCCTTGCCACAAGATACCCTGTCGATCTGGTATGGTGGTGTCCCCAACGGAACTGGCTTAGGTACTGTGAGCTTTTCTAGCCATAGCACAGGCATCGTTTTCGCCACCTTATCAGAGCCTTATGGCGCACGCGACTGGTGGGCCACTCGGCAAGACTACAACCAAAAAATTGATAGCATCGATGTGTATATCACGACACGTAGGTCTGGATACAAAGGTATTTCCAACGGCGTTTTGCAGGATACCACAACCGTCGGCAATGCGCGCATTTGGCACTGGAAACATAAATATCCCATCGTAAACTATCTGGTGGCGGTGGCCGTTAGCAACTATCAAGTCAGGAAAGACACCGTCAACCTGCAGGGTGGACTAATGAATCTGGAGGACTTTTATTTCCCCCAAAATCGGCTGTCATGGATGCGAGATGCGCCAGTGGTCAAGGCCCAATTGCGCAACTTTGAGCGCATCTGGACTCCCTACCCCTTTCAGCGTGAAAAATATGGCCATACCCAGTTCACCTTTGGTGGTGGGCAGGAGCACCAAACCAACTCTTTCATGGCAGACCTTGGCTTTGACCTGATGGCGCATGAATTGGCCCACCAATGGTTTGGCGACCTTGTCACCTGCAAGGGAATGCGCGAAATCTGGCTCAATGAAGGCTTTGCGAGCTATAACGAATACCTAACTGACGAGGGC
Source organism: Cytophagaceae bacterium (assembly GCA_947464365.1). GTDB lineage: Bacteria > Bacteroidota > Bacteroidia > Cytophagales > Flexibacteraceae > CANHWS01. The sequence continues at coordinate 22,919 of CANHWS010000001.1, forward strand.
CTCAACCCAAGTGGCTTGGCCTCATGGCGGCAACAGGCAGTAGCGGCGGCCATCGGAGCACCCAATGGACGTATCTACAAATTCGACACAGCAAACGTCTGGGGTATATTTGACTATGCTACAACGTACCAAAAGCCTGGCATCCTGCTGCACCAACTGCGCAAAACCATAGGTGATACCGCCTTCTTCAAAGGGATCCGGAACTATCTGAACGACCCAATCGTTAGGTATAACCTGGCCCGCACAGGGGACCTTGAGCGCAATATCTCAGCCGCAGCTGGCCGGTCAATGGCTGCTTTTTTTGATGCTTGGATCTACCAGCCTGGCTTCCCGAATTATACCCTGACCAATGTTGTACTGGCTGGAGACACACTAAAGTTTACCATCAACCAAAGCCCAAGTAGTGCTGCTGCGACCGCCTTTTTCCCTGGTGCAGTCCCTTTTACATTTGGCAATGGATTAACAGCTGACACAACCGTCTATATCAACCATACCGTTCAGGGCCAACAGGTCAAGATCAGAAGTCGGTTTGTGCCAACCACTGTCCGCGTCAATGCCACTAGCGAGGCCATTACGTCCAGCAGGCGCTTTAATGTCACCCCAGTCACCAGTTTAAGCCAGCATAATTTAGCAGCTGCTAACCTTTCGGTTTGGCCCAACCCTGCTGTTGATCAAGTTTATATTGCCATACCTGGCCAAACGGAGTTTACAGGCAAGGTTCAGGTCCGTGATCTATCAGGACGGACCGTATTGCAACGTGACCTAATTGGTGGCCAGGCACTTGACCTGAGTAAGTTAAGCTCTGGCATGTATCAGATCCGATTGGTTACTGCTAGTGGAACATGGCAGACAACGGTAAGCAAACAATAGGTGTCCACCCCCTACGTCTGGATTGCAAATAATAATCACTGGATGTTCAACTACACAAATGGTGGAAGTGCGGTCATAGGCCAAATAATCCGCCTTGTAGTCCCAACTTTCTTGGCATGGGGCATCTCTTCTGGTGTTACAGGCCAACAAATTGACAGTAGACGCTTAAGTAAAATTACATTTATCCCCCCCACCAATTGGGATTACAATCATGTTGGCAACCCATCTGTCCTGACTGCCAACAGAATTATTAACGGCCATTTTCGCAAGATCCCTGATAGCCTTACCCTACCCCAACTGACGGTCAAGGTGGCAAAGCAACTACTAGGCAAACCTTATGCTAAAGGCAAACTTATTGGGGTGGATGTCAACGAAAAACCTATCCTTTGCCTTAATCAGCTAGATTGTTATACCCTAGTGGACAATGCTATAGCCCTGGCCATTGGCATGATGCGCTGGCAACAACAAGTTGATAGTTGCGTCAAAAAAGGGGAAGTGCCTCCACTCAATTGGGTCAATGGGACTGGATGGGAATTCATATCTGCCCTTGAAGACATCAGATATAGGGGAGGCAGCTACACTGATTTTAGCAGCAGGCTACACTACGCCCGTGACCTTATAGCAGACAACGAAAAGCGTGGTACCTGGGTCAATATTACCCGGCTTTGGCCCAATGACACCCTAAAGCCCCAGCCTAAGTACCGGGTGATTGGTCGGCAGGCGGACAAAGAAAGTAAAGCCAATATGCTCCGGATCGAGGATAGCCTTAGGCAACTGCCCTTTACCTATATCCCTTCTCGCTTAGCTGAAGTGGTCCTTCCTGACCTAATGGAAGGCGACATCATCGGCATTGTACCCGCTAATAACGCAGAGGTCGAGATCAGCCATGTTGGTTTTGCAGTCCGCCACAAAGGGGATTGGTACCTCCTGCATGCTAGTAGCCAATACCAGAAAGTCCTCATCGGACCGAGCACTTTACTTGCTTACCTAAACCGCAAATCAGTCAAGGGCTTTTGTGTGATAAGGCTGCCAGATACGGTGCCAACCTATACTCCTGATGAACTAATTTACCTCAATAGCACTGAAAAATGAGGCAAAAATGGACTGGCAAAAAACTGGCAAACTAACTATTGGCCTATTGCAGGCCTGGAGTGTGAAATAGTTTGGCGGAAATAGTATTTTGCATGCGCTATTTCCTTCTCCTAGGTGCTCTGGCAACCTGCAGCTGGTTTATGGCCTACAAAAACGCTTTCAGAAACACAGACTATCACCATCAATCTTATGTCACACTCACGTCGCAACTTTTTGCGTCAAGGGGCAATGGCCACTGCAGGGCTAGCTGGGCTGCCATTGATTGCCGATGCATTTAACGGTAGCCAATCCTTTGTTGGGCAAGATCGTCAGGCCTTGATCCTAGGTACCGAAAAGCCAGCCATCGCACCAGATGCCAACCAACAAGCTTGGATGGATCTCGGCTTCGGGATGTTCATCCATTATGGAATCAATACCTACTACGATAAAGAGTGGAGCGATGGCACACTTGACAAAATCAAGGTCAACCCCAGCAAACTTGATGCCGAGCAGTGGGTCCTGACAGCCAAAGCCGCTGGCATGAAATACCTCGTGATGGTAACAAAACACCACGATGGTTTCTGCAATTTTAAGACTGCCCACACCAAGTATTCCATCCAATATACGCCCTACAAAAAGGACATCGTCGAGCAAGTAGCCAATGCTTGTGCCAAACATGGCCTCAAACTTGGGCTATACTACAGCCTCTGGGACCGCAACAATCCACTTCACGACAAGGACGAACAACGCTATGTAACCTACATGCAGGCTCAGCTAAAGGAGCTGCTAACTCGGTATGGCAGCATTTGCGAACTTTGGTTTGACGGCATGTGGAAAAAACAAAAAACGGGCTGGCAGAACAAGGACACCAACAAGAGTAATTCCGAGGTGTTTATGCAAGCCTGGCGCAATGAAGGTGCATACAGGTGGCAGATGGACTACATCTACCAATACATTAAGTCGGTGCAGCCCAACTGTCTGGTCATGAACAATAGCACCACTGCCTTCCCTGGTATCCCGTTATTCCCGTGTGATATCCGTTGTGGTGAGAAGGCCACTGGCACTGCCGAGGACGTCAAAGTCTGGAACTGGCTCGGCGAAGACCGCTACCTGCCTTTGCAAATAGAGACTACCATGAGCCAAAAAGGCCCCAAAGGTGACTTCGAAAGTGGTTCGTGGTTCTGGCATGACTGGGATCACTCGGTTGCCTCGCATGACCAGATTAATGGCTGGCTCAAGACAGCAAAAAACCTCAATGCCAACCTGCTGCTTAACTGCTCACCTTCTCCCCTAGGGCAATTGCGCCCAGAGGACGAAAAGACCTTAAAAACACTCCGAGGTTAATTATCTTGCATCCGCTATGGCCGAGCTCCTCCTAATCAATTTGATTACTGGGGCAAAGTCCCAGCCTAGTACCTTGACGCTTTAGCACCAGATTATGCCCCTTTCAGTTCGGACCCTGCGGTCCAGAAGCCTGCTGCACATTGGCAGTTTGCGTTTATTGGCCATCCTAGCCTTTACAACCCTTTTAGCGCCCAATACCAAAGCAGATGATATCTATAACATCGAGCGGTTTGGGGCAAAAGGTGACGGCAAAACGGTCTGCACAAAGCAGATCCAGGCGGCGCTTGATGCCTGCACAAAAGCAGGTGGTGGAACTGTGGTAGTCCCCAAAGGCATCTATGTGACTGGCACGATTTTTATCAAGGACAATACCACCCTCCAGATTGACCCTAATGGCGTCATCAAAGGAAGCGGTGACATCAAGGACTATACCTTTATGGCCTGGGGTGGCGATGGTAATATTGATCGCCAGCCCTATCATTTGGTAGCCGCGAAGGACGCCCATCATATTGCCATCACTGGCACAGGCACCATTGACGGCAACGGCCCTGCCTTCTTCTTGCCTAATGATGGTAAGTCTCCGCGCTGGACACTAGCTGCCAAAACCAAAGTCAGCCCCATGGTTGAGCTATGGAATTGCAAAGATGTGCGTCTGCGTGACGTGCTGCTCAACAATCCTGCTGGCTGGACTTGTCATATCTTCGACTGTGACCGTGTTGTTATTGATGGCATTCGGATCGACAACAACCTCTTTACGCCCAACTCAGACGGCATTGACATCACTGGTGGGCAAGATGTGATGATTAGCAACTGCTACATCTCAACCTGTGATGATGCCATCTGCCTCAAGACCAGCCCAGACAGCCGCGAGTGCAAACGCGTTACGGTCACCAACTGCATCATCCGTACTATGTGTGTTGCCCTCAAGCTCGGCAACGAAAGCTATAAGGATATGAGCCAAGTGACGTTCAGCAACTGTGTTGTTTATGGCTCTAGCCGTGCAGTCGGCATCTATTCACAAGATGGCGGTGTGCTTGAAGATATAACGGTCAGCAACATCGTCTGCGACACCAAAGCCCCTTTTATCTTCAACAGGCCAATCCATATCAGCCTTTTGCAGATGGGCAAAACCAGAGGGGCCGTTCGCAACGTACTGATCTCGAACTTTATCGCCAATACCGATGGCCGCATCATGCTCACATCCGAAGACGGTAGTAAACTCGAGAACATCACCCTACGGGATGTGCAGCTTACCTACCCTTTCATCGAAAATCCAGAGCTTTATGTGATCGGAGCCCAGAGCAAACAGTTTTCGCCCCGTAGCCTTGAGGCCCGCAAAGCCAAGGCAGCTATCGTGGCTGATAACATCAACAACCTCGTGTTGGATAACCTGACCATCAACTGGGTGCATCCTGATAGTACCGTCCATAAGGACTATGCAATGAAAGAGCGCATTGAGCATGGAGGCAAACGTGTCTTCACCCCAGACTATTCAAAAAGTCATCAGACAGACCTAGGGGTATTCTGGGGTCGCAATGTAAACGGTGGCTATCTGGATATTCCACTTGCCAAGCCTAGTGCTGTTGGCGTCACGCCAGTCGAGCTCATTAACTCTAACCTCAAGATCAGGGAGTAGGCGTAGTATAATTTGCAATCCTGCCCCGCTAGGGTCGATATTGTGCATTCAGCTGGGGTCATATTCAAAGCTCCGTTCCCAGCATACCCCACCCTCATTGATACAGTACCCTACCAAACCAGTCATTCACCCTTTTTCATACTGCCTTAACCTCAATCATGGCACTTAAAGTCACAACAGGCGATAAAGTCTATTTCCCTTTCATTGACCAAGTCAAGTACGAAGGTCGCGAAAGCCGCAACCCGCTCGCATTCAAGTTCTACCAAGCTGACAAAGTGGTGGCTGGCAAAACGATGGAGGAGCACTTCCGTTTTGCAGTAGCCTATTGGCACACCCTCTGCGGCACTGGTGGTGATCCATTCGGCCCAGGCACCAAGCTGTTCCCTTGGTCAACCTCAAATGACCCGATCCAGGCGGCCAAGGACAAAGCTGACGCTGCTTTCGAGTTTGCAACCAAGCTCAACATTCCGTTCTACTGTTTCCATGACATCGACTTGGCACCAGAAGGCAACACCTTTGCTGAGTACGAAAAAAACCTAGCCACCATCGTTGAGTATGCCAAAGGCAAACAAGCCGCTAGTGGTGTCAAGTTGCTTTGGGGTACAGCCAACGTATTCAGCAACCCACGCTACATGAACGGCGCTAGCACCAACCCTGACTTCAACGTCGTGGCTCAAGCTGGTGCTCAGGTCAAAAACGCCATCGATGCAACGATCGCTCTTGGTGGTGAGAACTATGTATTCTGGGGTGGTCGTGAAGGTTATCAGTCCTTGCTCAATACCAACATGAAGCGTGAGCAAGAGCACCTTGCCCGTTTCCTGACAATGGCACGTGACTACGGCCGCAAAAATGGCTTCAATGGCACTTTCTTGATTGAGCCTAAACCAATGGAGCCGAGCAAACATCAGTACGACTTTGACTCAGCAACCGTTATCGGATTCCTACGTCATCATGGGCTGGACAAAGACTTCAAACTCAATATTGAGGTCAACCACGCCACCTTGGCGCTCCATACCTTCCAACACGAGCTACAGACTGCGGTAGACGCTGGCATGCTAGGCAGCATCGATGCCAACCGTGGCGACTACCAAAACGGATGGGATACCGACCAGTTCCCGAACAACATCTACGAAATCACCGAAGCCATGCTTGTAGTGCTCGAAGGTGGTGGCTTTGGCACAGGTGGTGTCAACTTTGACGCCAAAACCCGCCGTAACAGCACCGATCTGGAGGACATCTTCTACGCCCACATTGGTGCAATGGATGTTTTCGCCCGTGCATTGCTGATTGCCGACAGGATCCTGACCGAAAGCCCGTACAAAAAACTACGGACCGAGCGTTATGCCAGCTTTGACAGTAGCCATGGTGCTGCATTCGAAAGTGGCAAACTCACCCTTGAAGACCTACGCAACCATGCAGCCACCGCTGGCGAACCAAGTGTCACAAGTGGCCGCCAAGAGTATTACGAAAACTTGGTAAACGAGTACCTATTCTAGGCCAACTTCGCTTTCGGACCACATATCAACAAACCCATGATAGTCGTCGTGGGTTTGTTTGCGTTTGGTGCAAAGTATGCCCTAATTCGCTGATAACACGGTCATGACCTCAGAGATGTATTAGGCCCCTTTGAAGCCCCTGATTTGGCAACGGCCTGGATAGGTTTCGGAATGACAAAAGGGTGGCTGAATGCCTTAAGATTGCGATACACATTGATTATAAGGCCTATTTTTGCGAAAATATTAAAAATGAACCAATGCTCAAGATGCCCTTGCAATACTTTGGTCCCTAATAACTAGTTTTGGGACTGTCTGCTTTAGATGATTGCGAAAAAACTAGGCCATAGCATAGCTTATTGCCAATTACTAGCGCAGGCTAGCCTCAGTGCTAGTCTTGTTGTCTGACAACTTTGCACTTGGTCCAAGCCGTGTAGGGCATCCCTCCCGCTCTGCCGACCAAAGCAAGTAATGCCAACCTAACAAGGCCAACGGAGGCAATTGACGCTCCACCTTATCAGGACAATACCAGCCTGCTACACCTAATTGGTTTGCAAGGTTTTATCATATTGGTATAGCATTACTGCATGAAAACATCAAGTCGCTTTTTTGTTGGCTTTGGTGACAGGCTTGTCTCTGTCATCACTAAGGTCAGCCGTCCAGGCTTAGCCACAGTGCTGCTGGTATCGGTACTTATGGGTTGCGCCCCAAGGCTCGACATCAACCCATCTCTCGACATTCCTGATGCGCAATCCGTCAAAAATGTAGATGACCTCAACCAAGTCCTGACTTCGGCATATGCTAGCATTGCCTCCAAGTATTTCTTAGGTGCTAGCCTTAAGGTTTGGCCAGATGTGATCTCAGACCAGATCGTGATCAACCCAGCCTCGCCCTATGCCCTTAAAGAAACTGATATAGCCAACCGTAGGTTTAACGCATCGGACAGCCTGATTATTTTGGCATGGGAGCAAGGTTATCGCGCCGTTAACTTATCCAACCAAGTCATAGACAAGGTCCAGAACGGTGGCCTTTCTGGTGAAGCCTTTACCCGCAATCGTGACCGCATCCTTGGTGAGGCCTACTTCATCAGGGCGGTAGCCTTGTTTGAACTAGTGCGCTTTTTTGCACCAGCTTATACAAGCAGCACTGCCAATCAGTTAGCCATCCCGATGCCTCTGAGTCCGTCAACTGTGCGGGAGAACCCACCAATCCCGACTTTAGACCAACTTTATCAGCAGGTAAAGCAAGACTTGAGCACAGCAGCTACCCTCCTACCCTTCCGATACTCCACCACCACCGCCAAGTCAGGTAGTTTTTCGGTATTCGGGAATGCAACAGGGGCGGCAGCCAAAGCATACCTAGCCAAGGTTTGTTTCCAGCAAGGCGGCAGTAACGAGCAGCAGGCCCTGCAAGCGATAAACGAAACCATCGGTACAGTTGACTCCTTGGTTGATGGCCAATATTATCCAGAAAACTTCCCGATGGTTGGCAGCAACACCCGTGATATTGGCCCTGGTGCTGCCTATTCCAACTATGGTGTTGTAGGCCGCGGATCTTATGCTGCCTTTGCTACCCCAAATAATGAATTCCCTGAGGTGATCTTCAACATCATGAATCGTGGAGATCAGGATTTCAGCCGAGAAATATTCTACCGCTACACCTACGATCTGACCTTGGCTGGCACTAACCCACGGTACCTCCTGTCAGACACGTTCCGCCTACGGAATTTCACGCTCAGCACAGATGCACGCTTTGCATACTATACAGGCGGTGTGACCAAGTACAACGGCAATAGGTTCTGCATCCAGAAGTGGTTTAATTCCTCACCGACCTTTAACGTCATCGTAATCAGGAGCGCTGAGCTGGTACTAAGCCGGGCACGCATCCATTTCAATTTGGCACAGCAGACGACAGATCCTACCCTTCGTCAGCAATACCTGACCAAAGCCTTACATGACATGTTCTATGTCAAAAAAAAGTCCCGTAGGCTAACTACTGGTGCCGCTCGCCCACTGGACAACCTCAACTACTGCTACACCAACGCTAGGATACCGAACAACAACGCCTTCGAGACCTTGCTGGATCAGGAACTGAACCGTGAGCGCCAACGTGAGCTTTTTGGTGAAGGTGACCGCCTACACGACATCCGTCGCCAAGGCCTGACCGTTATTTCAGGCAATGGGCAGCGAGGATCCGAGAACATCCCCGACTACAACCTGCCGCTCGAAAAGTCCATCTTACCGATTCCGATTAGTGAAACGGCCATCAATGCATCACTCAATCGTTAGTCGCACCCACATAACTTCCTAGTTTTGAAGCGTTCCATTCTTTTTCCTGTTTCCAAACCATACCAATACGGGTTTGCGGTTGGCATCCTTGCCTTGCTTTTGGCCATGATGAGCCAGCAGTCAATGGCCCAGTATTCGCGTAGGGATACAACGAGCATCACTGCTTCTGGTCGGGTTTACCTATTGCCAGACACAACAGTCGGTGTCGCCAATGCCGAAATCCAGTTCAAGGGCAAGTCCAAAGGCACCATCAGTGGGGCCGACGGGTCATTCAGTATCAAGGGATATCAGCAAACGGATACCACCTTATTGGTGACCTTTGCTGGCTACATCCCACAAGAGGTTAGGTTAGGAGATATAACCGAAGGTCTATCTGTCCGCCTTGTAATTGAGCCTGATTATCAATACCTCGGGATCGGAAGGATTAGAACAGATGTAAGCCCTTACAGCATCGGCACCTCGGGTGCCGATGCCATCAAACAACACCCTGCCAATAGTTTTGAAGGGGCGCTACAAGGCCGTATTTCAGGTCTGCAAGTCACCCAAAGTACAGGTCTAACTTCGGCTGCTGTTACTACACGCCTGCGCGGCCTAGTCAATGTGATGGGCGATGCTCAGCCACTGTTTGTCCTTGATGGTGTACCACTTGTCAGCGGTACCAACGGTGACGGCGGCGGTGGTATCGGGAACAACTATGGCTATAACAACTCACCTCTGGCCGAAATCAATGCAGGCGACATCGACAAAATCGAAGTCCTGAAAGATGGTGCTAGCCAAGCGATGTATGGTGCCCGTGGTGCTAACGGTGTCATCTTGTTGACCTCTAAAAAAGGCTTGGCTGGCAAAACACGGTTTAACTTCAACTACAATGTTGGCATCCTACAGCCTACCAACACTGTCAAACTAGCCAATGGTAGCCAATACCGCCAAGCAGTAGATAAAGCCTATGCCAATAGCTTCGGCGCAGCCCCAGTTGATAATGGCAGCGCACGCTACTTGGTAGGTGGTGATAGCATCTTTGGGTTTAATACTGGCCTAGCTAATGGCACTAACACCAACTGGCTTGACAAATCTCTCCAAACGGGTAGCATCCAGAACGCCAGCCTTAGCATCAGTGGTGGTAGCAAACGGGTTAGCTTTTTCACCTCGGTGGACTACCGCAACGAAAAAGGCATCCTGAAAGGCACTAACCAAGACCGGCTTTCAGTTCGGTTCAATGCCGAAAATAAAGCGACCGAATTTCTTACCCTTGGTCTCCGGACCCAGCTATCGCTCAGCTTTGGCAATTATGCCCCATCAGGTACGGATACCTCGGCTGGCTTCGGTATGGCACAGAGTGCTGCCTTGCCCATCTTCCCGACCAATCTGCCTAATGGTGTTACGGATCCATACAACTTAAGCAATACCTATTTCAACCCCTATCGTGGCACTAATGGTGACCTCACGACCAACAACGACTTCTTCCGGAATCAACGCAACGTCTTCCGGAATGTTGGTGTGATTTACGCCTCGTTTGACTTCCTGAAGCATTTTAACTTCCGCTCAGAAGCTGGCCTAGACTACTATAACAACAACGACCGTACGTTTAGGTCTGGCATGTTGCGCCTGCGTAACACCCTATTGCCACGTGGCACCTTTGCCTTGACACCAACGGCAGTCGGCACCGATGCACGCCAGTTGACCTACAATGCCCAGCTCAACAACTACCTGAGCTATGGTCAAACCTTTGGGAATACCGAGGTTTCGGCTTTGGTCGGCAACCAATACACCAATAGCTATTCGTCCTACAACCTAGCGGCCAGCGAGCGTATGCCAAACGAATATAGCGGCCTGACCTCTGCTGGCGCAATTGGCTTTGGCCTCCCAACTGGTGGCGCCACGGGCTTTGCTTACAATGCTTGGTTTGGCAAAGCGACTGCTATCCACAACAACAAATATGTCTTGACCGTAAGTGGCCGTGCCGAAAGCAGCAGCCGATTTGGCAAGGACAACCTATGGGCATTCTACCCTTCGGTTGCAGCAGCATGGGTCATCAGCCGTGAGGACTTTATGGTTGGCACCAATGGCTGGTTGTCAGCACTTAAACTCCGTACCTCGTATGGCCTAACAGGTAACTCGATGTTCGAGAACGACATATCAGTCGGATACTGGCGTGGTGGACCATCTTATGTCGATCCTGCTACGTTTGTCCCTGGCCGCTCGCAGTTCCGCCTATCGAACGGGCAGCTAACCAGCGACAAAATCACCCACTTCACAGCCGGGTTTGATGCAGCGCTGCTTACTGACCGTGTTATGATCTCAGCCGACTTCTTTGTGCGCCAGAACACCAATGCCTTGACTGCCTTCCCTGTGGCCCCGTCTCAGGGTGTGATCAATGGCTACAGCTACGAAAACAAAGGCAAACTATCGGCCACAGGTATTGAGGTTACACTCACTAGCCAGAATGTCAAGACCGAAAACTTTGGTTGGTCTACCGCCTTCACACTTGGCTATACCACTAGCCGAGTTAATGATCTATCTGGTCTCAACACCGCCCAGTCACCAGCTTACGGAGATGTACGCCTGATAGAAGGCTACAACTACGGTACCTATTACTTGGCTCGCTGGGCTGGTACTGCGTCAAGTGACGATGCGCAAGGCCGTTGGAAAGCTGGCGATGAGTTGTTGCTTGACCGCAATGGCAATCAGTTCCGTCCTACTTCTGTTAGTCAGATAGACTCTGCCCGTGTCCTTATTGATGGCAAACAAACTACCCCAACCGTTTATGGTGGCCTCAACAACACCTTGACCTTCATGGGCTTTGATCTTGGCGTTTATTTCACCTATAGCTTGGGCCAAAGCCTGCTGGACTATGGTGCACATCGTCAGAGCTATGTAACTGGCAACAGCAACCTGCGCGAGTCCGCACTAGAAGAGGCCAACCTCTATTACAATGGCAATGGAAAAGTTGATCCGCTTGCTTCTCGCATCACAGATCGCTTCCTGACCAATGCATCCTTTATCCGGCTCCGCAACCTCACCTTGGGATATAACCTATCCACAACTTGGTGCAAAGCCCACGGCCTACAAGGCGGACGGGTGTTTATCAATGCCGAAAACCTCTGGACCTATGCACCACAATTTAAGGGCTGGGATCCTGAAGTTGTTGGTAACCTAGGAGCTGGCCAAGCTGGCAACGTCGGCCTCGGCACTACGTATTTTGATCTTCCGCAAGCAAGGACCTATATGCTGGGTCTATCTGTCACCTTCTAATTACCCAGCACGACCCATGACATCTTTGCAAACACCACATTCAGTCAACGCTACAGTACCTGCTGGCATCACAACCGGCAATCACACGCTTCAGCAACTCATGACAATGGCCCAAAAACTGCGCACCTGGACTACATTGCTAATTCTGGCCATGGTGAGCTACAGTGGATTGGTACAGGCACAGGCACCAGGCGCCCCTCGGGAGGTCACAGGTTACGTGTTTGACGCCAAAACCAAGGAGGATATTGTTGGCGCCACCATCATCATCAAGGAGCAACCGACAAAAGGCGCCGCCACTAACCTCGAAGGTAGGTTCAAACTCAAAGTTGGGCCAGAGGCCAAAACAATCATCGTAGGCTACATTGGCTATCGCAAAAAAGAGGTCCTGATCCCTGCCAATGGCGGCGAAGTCAAAGTGGCTCTTCAAGAAGATATCCAGAGCAAGGGGCCGATTGAGGTTGTGGCAACAGGTCTTGGCCAGGTCCAGAAAAAGAAACTTGACATTGGCTCAACAGAAAATATTGAGTTTAGCAAAGTGGCCGTTGGTAGCATCTCCAGCTTTGATGCTGGTCTGCAAGGTCAGGTAGCCGGTCTTCAGGTAACACAAGCCTCTGGTATGCCCGGGGGTGGTGTCACGATCAGGGTACGTGGTGTTGGCTCTATGTCTGCAGGTTCTGATCCGCTATACATCGTAGATGGCCTGCCGATCACAACAGGTGCAGGTGGTGATGGTGGTGGTGGCATCGGCAACAACGTCGGCTACCAAGTCAACCCATTGGCTGATTTCAACACGAGTGACATCGAGAATATCACAGTACTGAAGGATGCGGCCGCTACAGCGCAGTATGGCTCTCGTGGTAGCAATGGCGTTGTAATTATCACGACAAAACGTGGCAAAAGCGGTAGGACCCAGTTCAACGCCGGCCTGACCTTTGGTGTTTCGAACCCTACCAACCGAGTGGAAACACTTAATGGCGAGGAGTACCGTCGTGTGGTCAATCAAGCCTATAATAACAGCTTCCAATTCAGCCAATTTAACAGGAATAATCCTTCTACCAATCCAACTCCTGAGCGCCGATTTATTACGTTCCCTTATCTGGTTTCCTTAGACCCTAGCAACTACCAATACACCAACACCAATTGGATGGACCAGCTGATGCGCAAGGACGCACCAATGATGGATCTGAACCTGAGCGGTAGTGGTGGTAGTGAGAAAACAACCTTCTATGCTGGCCTCAGCTATCGGGACGAGAATGGTGTATTGAAAGGCAACCGTTTCCAACGCTTGGGTGGTCGGTTCACGGTTGATAACATCGTGAACGAGCGGCTCAAGGTGGGTGTTTCGACCTCGATTACCTTCACGCTCAACAACTTGGTGCCTTCCGGTCAGCCAGGATCAGGCGGAGCGCAAGGTGGATTTGGCACTGCCCAGTACCGCAGCCTGCCGATTATGCCGATTAACTATCCTGATAGCGTACCAATACGTGACCCCAACAATCCTGATATCATAACCAAAAACGAGCCCAATCAGGCAAGTAATCAGTTTCCGTTTAATCCATTCTATAACGCCTACGGACAGTTTGCAGGTACCAATATTGCCCTTACAAGCAACCGCGACTATGCCTACAACAACAGAGCGGTGTTCCGGAACATCAGTAATATCTATGCCGAGTATAACGTCTATAACACCATCAAGTTCCGGACGGAGAACGGTATTGACTATTACAACCAAGTTGATCAGAGCTACCAAAGCAGGTTCCTGCGTGTCAGCTCTTTGGGTGGTAACCTATTGCCGACGGCAAGCATCAGTGACTCCAGGACCTACTTCGTGAACTTTAACACAAACAACTTCCTGACCAGCGACAACTACATCTTCAACGAAAACCACAACCTGAAGTCAAGCATAGGTACCAGCTTCCAACGGTCCGAAAGCTATAACAATAGCGTGAGTGGCGAGGGTCTTCCTAATGATGATAGTCGGTCGGTCTCGAGCGCACAACGTCTGCTGGACTTCAGCGGTAACGAAAGCCGCTTTGCCTTCATGTCCTTCTATGCCCAGACCAACTATCTGTACAAAGAAAAATATGTCGCTCAGGCCAGCTACCGTTATGACGGATCGTCAAGGTTCGGCAGCAACAACAAGTTTGGCGGGTTCTTTGGCCTTGGTGGTGCCTATATCATTAGCGAGGAAGAGTGGCTCAAGAAATACACTTGGCTCAGCCTCCTCAAGATCAAGGCAAGTTATGGTCAGACAGGCAACGCTAGCGGCCTAGGCAACTTCCAGAGCTATGGCCTTTACACCAGCGGTGCGGGGTATGCCCTCCAACCGGGTACCAGCCCATCAAGGTTCCAGAATGCTGACTTGAGCTGGGAACGCTCTGAAAAGCTCGATATCGGTATTGACTTCTCGTTTTTTAATGACCGCATCGAAGGTGGCATCACCTATTACAGCAGCATTAGCCGTGATATGCTTTTGGGTCTGCCAATTCCTGGCTCGAAAGGTCTAAATGACGGTAACTATATCCAGAACGTTGGCCGTGTGTCCAACTCTGGTCTAGAGTTTAACGTCAGCACCAAGAACATCGTCAAGATGCGTAAGGCCGAAGGAGACGTTATTCCAAAGAACCTCTTCACTTGGAGTACTGACTTTAATATTTCGTCCAACGTGAACAAGATCCTTGACCTTGGTGGACTCAAACCCAACGAAATCACAGGATCCCTAGACTATGGTAGCTATATCGGGGGCCAAGTGAGCACATTCTACCTCCCGGTATTTGCCGGTGTTGCTGAGTCCGACGATCCGAACGGTCGTTGGGTCCGTGGTGACGAATTGATCTACCGTGCTGAGCGCGATGCTAATGGCAACCTCACCGGTCGTGTGACGGACGAGCGAATCCGCCCAGGTATCAACCGTACTGGTCTGATTGACTCCAACAGGGTGCCAGTATTCAACAAACCTGTGCAGCCATTGTTCTATGGCGGCATCACGAACAACTTCAAGGTCTATGACTTTGATATCAGCGTCTTGGTCACGTTCACCTACGGTAACTGGATCCTGGATGATGGCGAACGTCAGCAGTCTTATTTCAACGGTGCCAATAACTTACGGAGGAGTGCCCTCAATGCTTGGTCGCCTACCAATACAGGTAGTGACATCCCAAAAATCTACTATTCAAATGCGCCTGAAGTTTATGGACCGTCGAACACTGACCTCAGGAGCTATAACGTCAATGACCCTATGGCCTTCCGGAACTCGACACGATTCCTGCATGATGGGTCTTACGTAAGGCTCAAAACACTAACCATTGGCTATACCCTGCCTGGGGACTATTGTCGCAAAGCAGGTTTGCGGAGTGCTCGTGTGTTCTTCAGCGGACAAAACCTGCTGACGTTCACCAAGTATCCTGGTTGGGACCCCGAAGTGGTGGGCAACCTCCAGAGCAATGCTGAGCGCAACCTTCAGCAGGGCAGAACTTCATTCGATTTTCCACAAGTGCGCAGTTACACCATTGGTGTCAACGTAGGCTTCTAATCATTGCTATCCTCAGGACAACAGACCAGATGAATCAGACTAGCACCACAAGAAACCGCATCAGCACCCAGCCATCCTTAACCATGCATACGATCAGGACCCTATTTGGCCGAACAAGCCTCTTGACTGGCCTTGCAGTCGGGCTTGCTGTCTTGTATGCTTGTAAAAGCCCACTAGACATCGAGCCTCCTTTTGAGGTGCCGACAGAGGAAGCCCTCAGCACCACCGAAAACCTCGAAAGTGCGCTCAACGGAGCCTACAATGCAGCAGTTAGCGGCGCGGCTTTGGGTGGCGGCCTGCGGCTTTTTCCGGACGTACTCAGTGACCATACTTCATCCAATATTTTTGCCGTCACCAGAGGTAATCTACCTGCCAACCTCCAGAACATGTACCGCCGGTTGCTTTTTGGTGTGGCAGACCCCACCTGGCGAAGCTGTTACCAAGCCATCAACCGTGCAAACAATATCCTTGCCGCCATCGACAAGGGCTATGTCAAGAACCAAGATGGGGTCTATGCTGCCAATGTGGGCCGTATCAGAGGTGAGGCTTTATTCTTGAGGGCAGTTATGCACTTCGAGCTTTGCCGTATGTACGGTATCCAGTATGGTGAGCCAGGGTATGATGACCCGAACGGCCAGCGTGGCGTCATCATCAGCACCACCGCCAGCGAAAACAGAAATGGCGCCATCAGGAGCTCCACAAAAGAAGTCTATGATCAAGTACTTCAAGATCTACGTGCAGCTGCTACCCTAATGCCTGAAGAGCGTGGTGGAGTTGCTCCTGGCTTTTTGCCTGCCTATGGCGGGATAAAAGGTGGGCGTGCTACCAAAATGGCTGCCTATGCCTACCTATCACGGGTGTACTTCCAACAAGGGACCGATTTGGGTAATGACTCAGCGCTGCATTATATCAACCTAGTCTTACCAGCCCCCAACACCTTGGCCATCCGTGGTTTGTTGGATGACTACATCGCACCAAACGGTGTTAACCTAGCTGAAAACGACCCCAACTCGTTTAACCTGCGTGGGTTTGAGTCTGCCAAGGAGACGATCTTCCAGGTCGTGAATACTGTGGATGAGGCAACAGGAACATTTAATACTAGCAACAACCTGATCACCAGCAGCTATGTCTGGTCCACAGCCAATGCACAGTTTCCTTCCTATTTCCTGACTAGCAAGCAGTTCTTCGATGACGCTGGATACAATATTGATGGTGGCGCTGACAAACGCTATTCCTTCTTCACCAAGCCATTGCCGACTGACTTATCTGGGGTCACTAGCTGCCCCCTGGACCGTTCAAACAGCAAAGTGGTAGGCAAGTATTTCTTCCGCTCCTTACCATCTCCATTTGACCCTACCATCGGTGTTGTCAACATTGTCGTGAATCGCCTGAGCGAGCTGATTATCACCCGGGCGGAGATCAATGCATACAGAGGCAACGTATCAGCTGCGCTTGAGGATGTTAATGCTTTGCGGCGCCGTGCCTTTGGTGTGCCCAATACCAGCACCTCTGTCGATATCCCATCCTCTTTGCCTGTTGCTGACATCGTCCGCAAGATCCGGCAAGAGCGTATCCGTGAGATGGCCTTCGAAGGTGATCGCCTCTACAACATGCGTCGAATGGCACGTTTGTTTGAAAATGGGGTCCCTACTGGCCTTACCGAAACCCGTAACAACTTCCTGTTAACCAATACAGACCGCACCCAATGTGAACGTGTGTTGGTTAACATCCATGTTAATGATCCCCAACTCTTGTTCCAGATACCTGACGCAGAACTCAGCAGCAACCCTAATATCCGTCGGAACTAAATATTTATCTTTGTGCTAGCAACGCTTTAGTAAAAATGCCTGTCTTGCTAACAGCGCCACCTAACCAAAAACGCTTTCCCCACACGACCATGACCAAACGCTACTTTTTTCTGATCGCAGCCGCTCTGATGTTGTTCGCAACTAGCAGCTGGGCCCAGACCCCACCAACGGATAACGCCTATACCACCTTTTTGGCCAGTCGGAACCTACCAATTCCACAACCACATTGGACTGACTCCCTCAAATGGAACCGCACATTCAACATCCAGAACTATGCGCCCAAGGATACATTGTTCAATAACGGACTGGTACGCCGCCAAAACTGGCTGTTTGCCTTCTATCGCGCACAAGACGATGCCGTCGCTGCTGGCGGTGGTGTGATCTACTTCCCTGCCCTTCCTATCCGTCGTGAAGATGGTTATGAAGGCACTGACTCCAGCTACTACTTTGGTGATGATATGCGCGTAAAAGCAAACGTCATTATTCGTGGTACCACACCCGCCCCTGATAGCTCGGATGCGCGGAATGCGAAGTTTAACATGCCAACTTTCTTTGAGTTCCCTTACTTCAACTTCATTGCTGGTGTATCTCGTCCAGGTGGCACACCGAACAGCACTGCCTTTAAGAATATTATCAACTGGGATGGCAGCACCAACAACGTAGCCATCGTCAACGTGGATATCAACCGCGGCGGGATTTATTTCCAACCCAACTTTACCCCAGTCACCATTGGTGCCCAATCCACTCAATGGGCTGTGCCAGGTGTTTACAACATCTTGGTACTGTCTGTGCGTTCTAATAACGTTGTCGAGCCGTCACCAAACGTACCTAGCAACAACATCGATAGCTGGCACCGTTGGCCTTACCGTTTTTCGGCCAACGTCAACCTATTTGTGGACCGTAATGCCATCGTGACCAATTGCCGTATCAATGACCTTAACAACAACCTGAACCTCAGTCGCCTGATCGAGTCTGACAACTTCCAAGAGCCTGGCTACAAACCAAGCAACACGCCAGGTGGTCGCGTTTTGACAGGCAACGAAGCTGTTTTCAGATATACAGATCATTATGGTGTGATCATCAATAGGCTGAAGCGCCCTGTACGTTTTGCAACTGCATCAGGTTTCATAAATTACGCAACCGAGGCAGAAGAGCCATCCTTGTTCGCCAAAGGCAACATGGCCACAGACAACTGGATCTTCAAAACACAACGTGTTGGTATCCATATTGGTGGTCGTGGCCTTGTTGCTAGCCGCAACACCATCGCCGATGACAGCGCTAAGGTCAGCTATGTGGACCCTACAGGAACGTCATACATCAATCCGAACAACCCGATCGTGACCTTCGAAAACCGTGGTATCGACTTCAACGGTTGGGATGCCCGTGTCCAGTATAATAACATTCAGGTTTATCGCACCATTTTGCAACCACTGAGCAGCATAGCCAGATCTGCAGATGGCGAAGGTTTCTATAGCCAAGGCCAAAGCGGGGTTAATCCACGCAACACCATGATCACCAACAACGTTATCCGGACAAGCCTTATTGGCCTTCAGAATGCGGTCAGTGGTGCCACCAAAAAGGGTGTTAATGGCCTTACACTTGTCAACGAAGTTCAGAACCTAACCATCAAACATAATGACCTTGGTGGCACCCCGATTGAGCTCAACGCTGGTGCTGGCACGCTCAGCAACTGCGTGATCGATAGCAACACCAACGTCTATCAAATGACTTCAATCGGTAACAATGGCGGCCTACAGTGCTACATCACCAACAATACTGGGTTTGCTGGCAGCCTACCGCTTGGCCAAACACTAGCCAAAGTCATCCAACGAAATTGCCACGTTAGCCTCAATCCGAACCCTGCCACTCCGACTGTCAACAGCAATACTGTTCTGACGCCTAACCAGTGCATTGCCATCACCAACGCTTTTGCTTGCCTCACACCAGCTCCATCAGCTAGTATGGCTGTCCCACGTCGTGATACGGTTGTAGCTCCTGCCTCTACAACCATTACCCTCATTGCTGATTTTGTAAACAACAACACTGGTGGTGGTGCTTGTGACATCGCAAACGTTGAGTTTTTTGCTGATAACCAACTAATTGGTGTAGGGAACTTGGTCACATCAAGCCGTTACACTTTTGACTATACCTTGCCTGGCAACGGTGCTGTGGTCTATATTAGTGCCAAAGCTGACCTCACAGATGGTACCCAAAATTTCAAACTTGAGACCTCAGCAGTTCAGGTTAGCCAACTGGTCCTCAGCATTGACAACAAACTGACATTGGCTCCTATCAGCCTCTACCCGAACCCAACCAATGGCCAGTTTAGCCTTAAAATGGCAGGTGCTGACCTTGGCTATGACGTCCAGGTAACTGATGCCCTTGGACGTGTTGTTTATACTGGCAAAACGATTGCCGAAGTTACCGACCTTAATCTAGCTGGTCTAAGCAAAGGCATCTACCGTGTTGCAGTGTCTAACAATGGCGCCCGTCAGGTTGCTAAACTCGCTATCCAATAATTGGTAAACCTAATAGGACTAGCTTTCTAGCCTAGAGGTTCATCAACTAAAAAGCCATGCTTAACAGATGTTAGTCATGGCTTTTTTGATGTGCCTTAGGCAAGAAGGCATCGATAGTCAGGACTTAAGGCTGACCAAAATGGTTGGGCAATAGTTAGTACAGCCATCCATCAGGAAATTCCTACCTATTAGGCTAGGTTCGTCCATGCCCTACTTGACACCGTTGCTTCGTAAGGGATATTACCGCATAATACCAAGCAAACAACCCCAGAAATAGTTGGTTTCGGCCTTGACGAGGCCATCGTCACAGGTGCCGGTGATGTTGCTGTAGTTTTCGCCGATGTAGCCCTTGCGCTGGAATTCGTTAAGGAATAACTGGAAACTAGCCTCCCCTAGCCATTTGGCATCTGCAGTGAGGTTAGGATAGTTCCGGAGGCCTGTCCAGACCAGGTAGTTCATCGGTGGCCAAGTGGCTCCACGCCAATATTGCTGCCCAAAATAGCTTGGGTGCTGTTTGTCAACTGATGGCAATGGATAGGGGCCACCAAAGTGCAGGGGATTGCGCATCCAGCCGCGGGTCATCCTGAGGGCTTGGGCAGGAGATGGTACACCAGCCAAAATGGGCAAGAAGTTAAACGGTGTGATGACCGAGGACAAGGTATCAGTAACGGTGTAGCCCGTCACGTGGCGATTTTTGTAGATACCAGCCTTGTCATCCCAAAGCTTTGCTAGGTGCGTTTTGATATAGGTATTGCGGGCCTGCAGGGAATCGACATCGGCTGATAGTCCTAGGAGCTTAGCGTAGGTGGCAAGCAGGGCGCAGTCGTTGGCATAGAGGCTATTAAGCCCTACATCATGCAACATCAACAGGCCAGATTTAGCATCAAAGGGAACATCATCGTAGGCAGGTGAGTCATCGGCACCAGACTCAAGGGCAGCTGCTAGGCGATTATTCCAGGCAGCATCTGCAAAGCGGTTAGGGACTTTTCCTTGGCGACTTCCCCAGCTCAGGAGTGCTCCGTTTTTGCGGTTGGCCCACCACCAGTTGTTCCAAGTGATTAGTTTTTTGATCTCTGGGGCTAAACGCTTTTTTATCAACTCGTTGTCGAGATTCATAGCCTTGAGTGCCAAGGTGCCTACTGGTGGCTGTGACCTATCCCAAGCAGCGCGGCCATTACCTTGGCTGTTATTAGGCACAAAACCGTCTGGGGTAACTTCGTCAAGTGTGCTGACAAAATTCTGGATGGCTGCCTCTTGGCTAAACTTGCTCCAGAGGATCGACCCGAAAAAGTTATCCCAACAGAACACAACATAGCCACCACGCTCGACACTCCAGATACGGTTAACAACAGTCAGAAGCCGCTTTTTAGTGGGGTCATAGATGGTGTTCCAAGCCAAGGTTGATAAGCTTGCCCGAGCGACAGTTGCCGAGTCTTGGTCTATCGGACCTAGATCTTTGCGGTACATGTCTTCCCGTGTATTCATGCCATCAGCTAGGGCGGCGACTTGCCTCTTGACCGAGCTATCTGCCTGAAAGCGAACCAGGCCTACCCTTTTGTAGTCAACAATGGCAGCTTGAATAACCCTTGACTCACCTTGTTTGATCAAGACCTCAGTGGCGTCGCCTCCATTCGGATGGTTGTGGGCAAGGCGGCTACCGACGATGGGATTAAGCACCAGTAGATTAGAATCTCTTTGGTTGGAGGTAAGGTAAGGTCCTGACCAGAAATTACGGGTTGTAACTGTGATATAAACCGGCATCGCAGGCTGCTGAAGGCAGGTCACCACAGCGGCCCATTGCCGGAATCGTGCGTACGTCTCTAGCTTGAAGGTGGCCCCTTGCCAAGATATGGTGCAGGAGGTGTAGGCCCCATCTAGATTGGACCCGAATGGAATGTTATGCGCCCCGATGGTAACAACCTCAGCATCCTTCGTTTTGCGACCGATTAAGGCCTCCGTCAGGAATAGCTCACCATTCTTGGCCGTTTTGTGCAACCCCAGGACGATACCCTTGGCCTTTTGCTGCGCATCAATATGGACATGGGTCAATACACTCCGGACGTCATGGGTACCCCAGCCTAACTCCTGAGAAACATTGGCGCTTGGCCTTAACTTGTTGATTTGGGCTTCGCAGAGGTATGGGATCTGCGCTACCGTCATCAAAAGCAGAACAAGCACGGCCTTAAGCCTATGTTGTCCCAGTTGATAAAAAATGGTCGGCAAAGGAAGGTCAAGATTGCTGGTTTCAGAGGACTTTACAGGGTATTATTCTGGATATCGAGCTCTAGGGCTTTGGCGAAGTACTTGGACTCCCTAGCCTTTTTGTAAAGCTCGGCATGTTTGGGCTTGTGACAATCAGACCCAATAAAGCTGACCATTCCCTCGTCAATGAGGCGCTCGGCTAGTTTGCGTGGGGCATTGTCATAATAGCCTATCAAGGACATGGCATTGATCTGGAACAGGATGCCGGAGTTGTAAATCTTTTTGACCGAATCCCAGTTACTCTGCAAGTAGGTATACCGCTCTGGGTGTGCATAGATGGGTCGGTAGCCCAAGTTCTGGAGGGTCTTGACGACTTCTACCAGCATAATGGGGCGGGTCATGAAGGCGGTCTCTATCAGGACGTGTTTGCGGGTACCAAGGGTCAGTATCTCCTGACCTTCATTGACAAGGCTCATAAAGCGCTCGTCAAGGAAGTACTCAGCCGCTGCTTCAATATGGATGGTTAGGCCAGCGGCATCTGCCGCACTCCTTACCTCTTCTAGTTTCCCTCGGATGATCTCAGGTGTATTGTCATAGCCTGTTGTGATATGCGGGGTTGTGATCACTTTGCGGTAGCCCATCTCCTGAAAGGTGCGCAGCATCGTGATACTTTCCTCCACATTGGCTGCCCCATCATCTATTCCAGGCAACATGTGAGAGTGTAAGTCAACAACAGGAAAATCAAGGTCGGCGGAAGGTTTCCGCTTTCCGAACAAAGAACCGAACATAAGCTATCAGCCAATGCTGCCTTTGGTGCATGATTGGCTATTGCAAATTAAGCCAAAATCTGCCCATACCATTCAGTTTTGTTGGTTGGCGACTATTGGTCGAACCTTGATCTTCGCCCCAGAAATAAAAATGCCTAGCCCTACTGGTCTAGGCATTTTGTTGGATCTACGGCACTAATCCGAAAACGATCAAGTTATAGGGACTATGCCTTAACCTCATCCTCGGCTGCATAGCCCAATATCTTGAGCATAGAAGCACTGTCTTGTTCTTTGGCAAAGAGCTCAGTCACGATGTTGCCTTGGTCATCTAGGCTGACAAGCACATGCTGTGGCGCAGGAATCAGGCAGTGTTGAATGCCACCATAGCCACCTAGTGACTCCTGATAGGCCCCCGTATGGAAAAAGCCAATATAGAGTTTCTCGGCATTGACATCCACCTTAGGCAAAAACACAACCGAGCTATGGGCCTCGCTATTGTAATAGTCCATACTGTCGCAAGTCAGGCCGCCAAGGTTGACGTGGTGGTAGCGCTTGTTCCAGTGGTTGATGCTTAGCATGATGTACTTCTGGGACAAACCCCAAGCATCTGGCAGGTTAGTGATGAAGCTACCGTCGATCATGTACCAAAGCTCCTTGTCGTTCTGCTGCTTTTGGTCCAGGATGTTATAGATCACCGCACCACTTTCGCCGACGGTATAGCTGCCAAACTCAGTGAAGATATCTGGGCTTGGCACACCTTGCTCTTGGCAGATGTATTGGATGTTTTCGACGACCTGATCAATCACGTACTGATAGTCAAAGTCGTAGGACATACTAGTCTGGATCGGCAGGCCACCGCCGATGTCAATGCTGGTAAGGTCCGGACAAATCTTCCTGATCTCACAGTACATCTCGACGAACTTGGTAAGCTCGGACCAGTAATAGGCGGTATCCTTAATGCCTGTGTTGATGAAGAAGTGAAGGGTCGTGAGGCGAAACTTGGCCCGTCCCTCAATGCGTTTTTTGTAGAAGTCAACGATCTCGTTATACCGGATGCCGAGGCGGCTGGTATAAAACTCGAACGATGGTTCTTCGTCAGCAGCAACACGCAGACCAACTTGGCAGTTGACCTTGACGTTCTGCTCAAAGAAGTCGATCTCACCCATGTTGTCCAGGATCGGCACACAGTTATGGAAACCGTCGTTGATCAGGTCCGCGATGTACTGCATGTACAGCTCGCGTTTGTAGCCATTGCAGAGGATGTAGGTGTCCTTGTTGATCAGCCCACGTTTGTAAACCTCACGGATGATCGGAATATCAAAAGCTGATGAGGTCTCGAGGTGGATGTCGTTTTTGAGCGCTTCCTCCAAGACGAACTTGAAGTGGGAGCTCTTGGTACAGTAGCAATAAGTATATGAGCCCTCGTAGTTGTACTTCGTGAATGCCTCCCGGAAAAAGCTCTTGGCTTTCTGGATGTGCTGGCTGATCTTGGGCAGATAACTGAGCTTGAGCGGGGTCCCATACTGCTCGATAATCGGCATCAGCGGGACGTTATTGAAGTGTAACTCGTTATCAATGACCTTGAATTCCTCCGTCGGGAAGTCAAAGGTTTGCTCAATGAGGTCAACGTATTCCAGCATTGCGTGGCAGGGAGGTGCGGATAAAGTAGTTTTGGAAAATTGCTAAAAGCTTGCAAAAATCCGCTAATCTGACGCCAATAGCAACTATCTAGGCCAATAAGATAGGGGTAAGGACCAAAATCATGACCCTACGGCACAAAATGACCGAAAACATAACCAGACCTTAACATAAGGCCAGTGATGAGAAATAGGTCTAAACGCAGCTTAGTAGGCTCCCTTCAGCTTCCGGATAAACCACTCAAGGATCGCGAGGGCGGCAATTACAATGGCAATGACCTTGATATTGACAAGGTCCGAAAGGTCCTCGAAAGATCGGATCTGTCCTTTGGGACCTTGTTTCAGGATTTTGTCTACCAACCCATCCACCTGAGATGCGGGGGCAAACGCACCACCAGATTTGGCCGCAACCTCACGCAAGAGTGCAAAGTTGGCGGTTGTGTTACTGGCCTCTAGCTGCAAGGCCTGCACAGTAAATTGCCCCTTAGTGCTTTCGGCTTTGCCACCAACGGTAGCAGTAGCTTCGTAGGTATAGACACCAGGCTTAAGCACACCAATATTGAGTTTGTTGTTGCTCTCGGTCGGGGTGACCGTAAAAGACTTCGGTGGCTGTCCCTTGGTGCTGACTTTGACGGTTACGGGTTGGTTATAAATTGGCTCGTATAAGTCATTATAGAGCTCGGTCTGGAGGGCAACTTGGTCTTGCTCGTAGATCTCGGTGTTGACAGGGTAGCACCTGAGTTTGCGTTTGTCGTCCTTAGCACTAAGGTACAAGGCTGTGCGCTGTATCAATTGGTCAATAGCTGTTTGGTTGCCAAGCTCAACAAAAGACTGTAGGCGCCACTGCCATAATCCCAAGCCTGCAAAAACTGCCGACTTGCGCCCATTGACACTAGAAACTGCCAAAAGCGGCTTACCGACTGCCACGGAACCTAATGATTGATTCAGGATCACATCAGATTGTGGCCCAAGGTTATACTGACCAAAAGGGACCTCAATGGGGGGCAGTTTGGGTAATAAGCTTGCTAGATCAGTCGGGACATTGAACCGTGCAAAAGTCGGTGCAACTGTGCCTGAGACCTTGTCTTGCTGATTGGCCTTGGGTTGGACCACAATAGCTGGCTGCAAGGCATTCAGGGCTGTGAAGTTGGTCTGGCCACCGATAAAGTACCACATCGGTACACCTTGACTAGCCCATTGTTGTAGTTGCGTCGCCCCTGTGCCGAGCACATCTGGCAGCTGATGCAGAATCACCAAGTCTGGTTTGCCTGGCTTGAGCTCATTGACACCCGGCACAGTCCCAAGGCTTGGCATCCAGACCGACACCTCAAGATTGCCCAAAGACTCAAGTGCAGACCGAAGTGCTTTGACATCTGGGTGCGGGGCCGAGGCTGCTATCACAATGCGCTCCTTGCCGTCAATA
>CANHWS010000002.1 GCA_947464365.1 Cytophagaceae bacterium
GACCGCGAAGGTGAAGTCGAGAAATTTAGCAACCCTACTGTCGGAAGTTGGTGGCTCCCAGGCTTCATCAGCATGCCAACCGGACTAACCCCAGGTGTGCGTCCGCTCTACCCTGCAGGGCCAGGAAACTCTTGGGGCCCTTACACCATCGCCAATGCCAACCTCTGGACACGCTACAAGATGGTCCTGAGCCAAGAGTTTTGCACCGTTACCTACCAACCACCCAATGGTGGGCCAGTAGTGGTAGTCAATAGCATCTACATACCGAAGATCGATGCCGATACCTTGGTCACGATCCAGAAACTAAATGCCTATTACGGCACCTCGATCAACAAAATGCCACCCTTGTATCAGTACTGGGATATTATCACAGGCCTACGTGTCTTTATGAATTCGGGCGAGCGGGCTTACGTCTCAAACATCAAGGTAACTTATAGTGGCACACCTGTCTCGGCCAAAGGCCCAATTGATACAGAAAAGCCATCCCTCAAGGTTTGGCCTAACCCTGCCTCTTTGATGGCTGACCATGTTATGGTCAATGTAAAGGGCATTGTCCCAGCCCAAATTAGCCTATCAGATGCCATGGGCCGCAAGGTTTATTCCAACACCAGCCCTACGAGTGGTGATATAACCATCCCAACTAAAGGGTTAGCTTCTGGTGTCTATACCATACGTTGTTTAGGGGATAATGGCCAACAGCTCAGCCAACGTATTAGTATCCAACGCTAGGCACGAGATCATCTGTGGGCCCTAACCAAGGTCTGCCAAACACCATCCAAAACCAGCATATCGATCATGATCTCATTCTCTAAATCTAGGGGGGCACTTCGGTACATCAAAGTGGCTAGCATCTGCGGATTGGTAGCCCTTTGGCCTGCAATATCCGAGGCCCAGATAACCCTTAATGCACTGACAGACTCACTTTATGTCACTGGCCCATGGACACAACAGGGACGGATCACCTTCAGCAACACCCAACCACGCTACACGCCGGGGGTAACACGGTTTGGCATCCAGCTACACAACGGTGCATTCACCAATGTTGACAACCCCATCGACATCACCAACCTGAACGGAAGCCCCATCCTTGGTGCACACGGCCCGGGTACGGTTTTGGCCTATAACGGCGCCATGGAGGCTGCTGGCGGGCGGACCTTTGCCTCCATCGCCCCCATCAATTATGGCAGGGTCCTGATTGGTGGGCAAGCCCGGATCAATTTGGTATTGGCAGGTAGTTATTTTACACGTCAATTTTGGTGCTATTCGGACGGCACGGGCACCATCGAGTTTGACTCTGCCTTCGTGGCCGACCGCACCAACCTCGGCACCGTTGCTAACGGCCTTGGGTCGATCAGGCTCAGCAAGTGCAACCTCCTGACCCATAGCACCAAAAGCCTGCCAAAGGGATATCGCCCAGGCAATGGTGGTGGCCCAGCCCTAATCAATGCCCACTTGGTTTTTGACGATCGACCGGGTTCGGTCTGGGAAACGCAAACCTTTCCGCAAGAATATGTAGGTGGTCTCTGGGTCCAATCGGCCTACATGACCCTCAACACCCAAACTGATCTTACCCTGTCTGGTGTTCGTTCTGTATGGACTGACTATACCAACTGGGGCGGCACATGGTTCCAGAAACGGAACGCCAAGCTCATCAAACGCGGTCCGGCCAAGCTCATCCTGAGTGGCGACCAAGGCTACACCGACAGCAGCCAAGTCTGGATTAAGGATGGGACCATTGTGTTTGCTTCGCCAACCCTCAACCCAGCCTTGGTCAGTTTCTACAACAGCTCCACTGCCCTCGCAGATGTCGGCAACCACCTGCACCTCACCATTGATAGTGTTGGTTTAGTCCAGCAATCCACACCGAAATTAGTGGCCAAATCCGTCAAACTAATCAGCCCTAATGCCAGTTACCAACTCCAGATCACAGATACCATCTCAGCCGACACCGTAGCCTGCGCAGGTCGACTTGTGGTTACCTTCCCTGCTGGATATGACCCATGGGCGAACGCTCGCCGCAGCATCCACATTATCCAATCGCCTAATATCAGTGGCCGATTTGATAGCCTTGACTTACCAGACTTGACCCCTTATAGCAATAGCCTATTCTGGAAAACAGACTCACTTTATATAAATGGTAGCCTCTATATCGACCATGAGGTAGGCATTAGTAATAACCTCAAAGCACTTGTTGCCAAGGCATGGCCTAATCCGGCTAGTCAGTTGGTCAAAATTCAGCTTCCACTCATCGGCCACGGTGCGGCATCAATCAGCTGGATCAATAGCCTAGGCCAGAGCGTGGCGACCCAAAACTCAGAGGTGGATGACCAAGGTCAGCTACAACTCAGCCGCAAAATGGGCAAGTCAATCTTGCCCAATGGTCATTATCGCCTCCTGATCAAAACCAATAAGGGCACTTACACCAGCCAAGTTATCTGGCAATAGTCTGCACCCGCCTTCAAGTAGCTCCATATACCCTTATTGATAGTACACCTGCCAGTACCACATGCAACTACTGAAATCTCATGCCCTAAGGCTGCCCCAAAACCAGCATGTCAGACAACTTAATATATGGTTGCTGGTCATGTTGATTTCTTTGATGGTCATCGACCAGAGTTTTGGGCAACAGCAGACACCACAAGGGCCTTCTGGTAGCAAAAACCCGATGGCCACTACTTGGTTTGACCCTGCCAAACTGGTCGAAACCGGTGTCTATTACTACCCCGAGGCATGGCCTAAATACCAATGGAATCGTGACATCCAGAACATAGCCAAGCTTGGTTTTGAGTACATACATATCGGCGAGTTTGCCTGGTCAACGATGGAGCCTACCGAGGGTACCTACCGCCTTGGCTGGATTGATACCGTCCTCAACATTGCTGCCCAATACAAGCTCAAGGTTATCCTTTGTACCCCAACACCAACCCCGCCTGTTTGGCTCTCACGCAATTATCCAGACATCTTGATGGTAAATGGCGCAGGGCGGACCATCAACCATCAGGGGCGCACCCATGGCAGCTGGTCCAGCAAACGGTTTGAGCAATACGTCAGGACCATTACCACCAAACTGGGCGAGCGTTTTGGCAAACATCCTGCCGTTTGGGGCTGGCAGCTGGACAACGAACCGAGCCATTATAGCCGGTCCGACTATAGCCCAAATACCCAACAGCATTTTAGACGATGGCTTAAGTCCAAGTACGGTACCATCGCAAAACTCAATGAGGCTTGGGGTGCTAGCTTTTGGTCTAATACCTACAATGATTTTGACCTGATCAACTGCCCGAATGGCGAGGAAAGCACTTCAGGCACCAACCCCCACCAGGTCCTTGATTATCGTCGTTTCTCGGCAGATGCCTGTGCCGAGTTCCTCAGGATGCAGCAGCAGACCCTTCGCCGATACATCAGCCCACGCCAGTTCGTGACCACCAACTTTATGCACTGGCATAGCCCTGTGGACCCATGGCGCAACCAAGATCTAGATGCCGTCACCTACACCATGTATCCCGTTTGGGGCGGAGATGCCGACTCGGTCAATAGCCAATCATTTCGGCTCGGCAGCATCGGCAACATCTCTTGGGCTAATGACTATTACCGCAGCATCAATGGCCTAACGGGGGTGATGGAGCTACAGCCAGGCCAAGTCAATTGGGGCAAATACAACCCGCAACCGATGCCAGGTGCCGTCCGGATGTGGTTATGGAACGCTTATAGCGGTGGCCTCAAGCTGATTTGTAGCTATCGGTATCGCCAGCCTAGGTTCGGCAACGAACTCTATCATTATGGCATGGTCGGACCAGATGGGGTCACCCCATTACCCGGCGGACTCGAGTTCAGCCAGTTTATGCGCGAAATCAAACAACTTCGGCAACAACCCAACCTCAAGGCCGCAGCACCAGCTGACTACACTGCACGCAAAGCTGCCATCCTATGGTCGCCTGATAACCACTGGATGCAAGAACACCAAGGTGGCACCAAACAATGGCCAGGCAATTTTGCCCACCAGTTCCGCTATTACAACATACTGAAGAGCTTTACCGCCCCAGTGGATTACACAGACACCCTGCGTGACTGGTCAGCTTATCCCTTCCTGATCGTGCCATCATTCCAATTGATGAGCTACCAAACGGCAGCAAAGCTGAAGGCCTATGCCGAGGCTGGTGGACAAGTCGTAATCAGCGCCCGTACCGCCCAAATGGACAACCGTGGCCACCTCTGGGAAGGTCCTTGGGCACAACCCATCTTGGACCTAATCGGTGCCAAGGCCATCCCCTTCTTCGATCACCTCCCTGCCGAGGCCGCACAAGCAGGATCTCTAAAAGTAAAGGATGATGCAAAGACGTATCAATGGTCCACTTGGGGTGATATCATCGACCCTAAACCCGAAACCGAAGTTTGGGCCACCTACCAAGATCAGTTCTATGCAAGTCGTCCTGCCGCTACCCACCACAAAGTCGGCAAAGGAGGGGTAACTTATATCGGTGTGCACTCCAAATCTGCTGATTTCGAAACGGCCATTCTCCAGAAAGTTTACCAATTGCGCAAAGTTGAGGTTCAGCAAGTCCCCAACGAGCTCCGGATCGATTGGCGAGATGGACACTGGATTGCTTGCAACTATGGTACACGCCCAGTCCAGCTGCCAACCCCTGCTAACACCAAGTTCCTGATTGGCCAGCGAACCCTCAAACCTACCGAAGTTGCTGTCTGGCAATAGTTGGTAATCACCCGTTTGTCAGCCAAGACCGAAAGCATCCCATCCATCTTAAAATCCCGAACAACTCTATCCCCGATGCCCTTCATCAGCCCCCCTATCCTTCGCCACCTCCGATCCTGCGGTACCCTCCTGAGCCTTATGGCTGGCTTGGCACTCACATCACCCAATTATGGCCTTGCCCAAACCACACCCAAACTCGGCATCAACGAGGTCAAACCTGCAACCACTGTTATCAATCCGAATGGTGCAGACAAGTTCTTCGACCGCAAGGAGCTAATGCCGATCGGGGCCTACTACTACCCCGAGGCATGGCCTGCAAGGCGCTGGGAGCGCGACATCAAACGCATGGCGGAGTTGGGCTTTACCTTCACCCACTTGGGCGAGTTCGCTTGGGCAGCAATGGAGCCCACCGAAGGCAACTACCGCTTTGGCTGGCTAGATACCACCGTGGCCCTTTGCGCCAAATACGGGGTCAAAGTCATCATGTGTACGCCTTCGCCATGCCCACCAGCTTGGCTTTCGGCCAAACACCCCGAGATCCAGATCATGAACGCCGAAGGCCGTACCATGCGTCATGGCGGTAGGCTTCAGGGTAGCTGGTCCAGCCCCATCTACCGTGAGTATGTCAAAAAGATCGTAACCGAGCTTGGCAAGCGCTATGGCAACAACCCTACTGTCGTCGGCTGGCAACTAGACAACGAGCCTAGCCACGGCGGTGCCCATTATGACTATGCACCTGCTGCCCAGACAGCTTTCAGGGCTTGGGTCAAACAAAAATACGGCGTCATCGATAGCCTCAACAAACATTGGGGAGCCGCTTTTTGGTCCAACACCTACACCAGCTTTGACCAGATCCGGATCCCGAACGACAAGGAATCAACAGCTGGTACCAATCCGCACCAAGTGCTGGACTTCCAACGTTTCCAGAGCCAAGAGATGGGTAACTATATGCGTGATCAGACCATGGTTTTGCGCAAGCTCATCAACCCAAAACAATGGGTGACATCCAACTTCGCCTTCTATAAGTTTTTGCCAGAGGTTAACCTCTATGACAACAAAGACCACCTTGACTTTAGCGCCTTTACCTTCTATTGGCTCAGCACCTACCTCGACAATGCCCCTGGCAAACTTGGCTATCGACTAGGCAGTGGCCTTGGCACCGCCTTTGCGAGCGATTTCGCTCGTGCCACCCATGGTTATACTGGCATTATGGAGCTGCAGCCCGGCCAGATCAACTGGGGAGCCTTCAATCCGCAACCACTACCCGGCGCTGTCAGGATGTGGGTCTGGCATCACTTTGGGCTAGGCAGCAAATTTGCCTGCACCTATCGGTTTGACAGGCCAACTTATGGTGGCGAGCTCTACCACTACGGGATCATGGACCCAGATGGCGTTACCCCAAGTCTAGGTGGCAAAGAATACATCCAGGCTGGTAAGGAGATCGCCTCGCTCAAAAAACTATACAACCCAAAGGCCACGCTACCTGCTGATGTGGCAGCCCGCAAAGTGGCCATCCTCTGGAACCAAGACAACCTCTGGGACCTCCAGAACTATCCACACACCAACCAGTGGGATACATGGGAGCATGTCTATCGCTATTTCTCGGCAGCCAAACGCAGCGGTGCACCAATTGACTTTGTCTCTGAGGACATCGTACTGGACCCTGCCAAGTACCCTACCGCCATCGCCCCTGCCTATCAGTTAGTCGATGCCAAGCTAGTGGCCCGCTGGCGTACCTATGTGGAGCAAGGTGGCCACCTGATCCTGAGTTGCCGCTCAGGCCAAAAAGACCGCAGTGGTCAGCTGTGGGAAGGCCCCTACATCGACCCACTACGCAACCTGATTGGTGCCAACCTGGATTATTATGATCAGCTACCGACAAATGCCACAAGTACTCTTGCATTTGCTGGCAAGGAATTCAGCTGGAACAACTGGGGCGAGATCCTGAGTCCACATGCCAAACCAACCTATGGTAGCCCTGCCCAAGTATGGGGACAGCATACTAGCCAATTTTATGCAGGCAAAGCTGGGGTGATCCACCGCAAAGTGGGCAAAGGCAGCATCACCTATAACGGCACCGACTCAGACGATGGCGAGCTCGAGCTAGCAGTGCTGCAGAAAGTCTATGCTGAGCGCAACATCAAAGCCGAAAACCTCAAGCCCTACTTCTTCAAAGAGTGGCGTGATGGGTTCTGGGTCGCCGTCAACTACACCAGCGAAGACCAAGATGCCAACCCAGGCCCTAATGCCAAATTCCATTTCGGCAGCCGCACCGTCGCCCCCGGGCAAGTAGCCGTCTGGACGGAGTAGTTTGATATTACCTTAATCGCAAATAACAACCCCTGTTCTGTTGGATGGGGGTTGTTTTTGGATGGGGGGGGGCTAATCAACTACCCCACCACCCCATTAATCGCCTCCGCCAATTCGATGTCCTTAGCCGTTACCACATCGCCTTCGTCATGGGTGCTGAGGCTAATGTCCAGCTGGTTATAGACATTGGTCCAGAATGGATGATGCTGGGCAGCCTCGGCCAATAGGGCAATGCGCGTGATTACACCAAAAGCTTCGCTAAAGTCCTTGAAGGCAAAGTGCCTCCGCAGCTCCGACTTTTTGCCCACCGAATGGAACTCCCAGCCAGCAGGCGGATTGAGGGCTAGGTCATGACTTTCGGTTTTTGTGATGGCTGCTGAGCTGCTGAGGTGCGACGAAAGGTGATCGTCCAGATGCGTTGACATAAGAGAAGTGATTTAATGGAGGCAAGACGGACCAACATTTGGCGATTGTCAAAATACGAAATAGGAACTGGGCTTACCAAAGCTCCTGACGATCCGAATCAAAACTCATGCCCCACATAGGCCATCGATACTTTGGTACGGGCAAACCTGCTATATTTGTTCTTGACTAGGGTAAGCTGGCTTAGCAATGGCAAGTTCGCTCAATCCTGATCCATTGATCCTCGAACCGCCCTATATAATTTCACATCACGTCCAGCTATTACTACACCAATGCATAGTCCATTTGCGCGCTTGGCCAAAGGCCTAATTGTCGCCTACTCCTTAGTCAGCCTCACCCTTGGCGCTACCACAAGCCTTGCTTCTGACGGCCCTCGTGGCAAACAGCAGGCTGCGCTCAACCGCAATAGCCAGCAGCCAGGCACACCGGGCACTGTCAAAATCCACCCTGCCTCTCATTATCGTGAGCAGGTCATGATTTTCAAAGTCCTACCAGCCTACCGCGAGCGTTGTAGCAATGACGCCGTCCTTGTCGGAAGTATCCAGAAAATCATCGCTGACCTTGGCGGCGGCACCATTGCCAAAATGTTCCCGCACCACAAAGCCCCTACCAAGTTCCAGAACGAACGTGGTGAGGCCCTGATTGACCTTTCATTGGTCTATGAGTTCCGGTACAGCACCAAGACCCCAGTTGCTGATGCTTGTAACCAAATGTTGCTTAGCGGTGCCGTGCAGTATGCCGAGCCATGGTACATCTATGCGCCCGTCTTCACTGCCAACGACCCTAGTATTGGACAGCAATACCACATCAACCGCATACGGGCCAATGCTGCCTGGGATATCACCCAAGGTGATACCAGTGTGGTTATCGGTATTGTTGATAGCGGTATCGATTGGGACCACCCAGACATGGCCGCCAATATCAAAATCAACTATGCCGACCCGATTGACGGTGTGGACAACGACAACAACGGCTTCGTCGATGACTACCGCGGATGGGATTTTGGTGGAGCAAATTTCAACACCATCGTCACCGACAACAACCCAATGGTGATGGGCAACAACAACAACCACGGGTCGCATGTGTCCGGCACTGCAGGTGGCGTCACCAACAATGGCGTAGGCATGGCAGGTGTGGGCTTCAAGTGCAAGATCCTGGGCCTCAAGTGTTCAGCTGACAATGACACCCGTGCAGGCGGGGCAGGCTTTATCATCAATGGTTACGGTGGTATCACCTACGCTGCTGACAATGGTGCAGATGTCATCAACTGCTCTTGGGGTGGCCAAGGTTTTGCTAGCTCGTTTGAGCAAGACGTAATCGACTATGCAACCATCAACAAAAATGCATTGGTCGTAGCAGCCGCAGGCAACAACAACTCCGAGGCTGACTTCTACCCAGCCTACCTTGACAAGGTGCTTTCTGTAGCATCTACCACAACCTCAGATGCCAAGTCTAGCTTCAGCAACCTGAGCTACAAAGTGAGCATATCGGCCCCTGGTAGCAACATCCAGGCACCGATGTATAACAACGGTTATGGTGCAATGTCAGGCACGAGCATGGCAAGCCCAGTGGTTGCAGGCTGTGCAGCCTTGGTCAAATCACAATTTCCGACCTTTGGCGCACGTGAGATTGCAGCTACCCTGCGTGCCACAGCCGATAACATCTATACCATCGCCGCAAACCGAAACTTCGCTGGTAAGCTTGGTTCTGGTAGGGTCAATGTCTTTCGTGCCGTCACACTCAACTCTCCAGGTGTGAGCCTAACCGCTCGCAATATCAGTGATGGTAACGACGGCATCTTTGCCTCTGGCGATACAGTTACTTTCATTGGTACTTACCTCAATGCCTTGTTCCCTAGCACCCAACGCCTACGTGTTAAGCTAACTTCTTTGGCCCCAACTGTGGTTTCGCTGGTTCAGGATTCATCAGTCCTAGGAGTGCTCAACACTGGCCAGTCTACCGTGCAAGGCCAACCCTTCAAGATGCGCATTATGCCTGGTGCAACATCAGACCGGGTAGTTGCCTTCCGCCTTGACATCCTCGACAGCAATAACTATCGTGAGTCCGTGTATTTTGAGTTCATGATCAACCAGAGCTTCATCAACGTCAGGAAAAACAATATCAAAACCACCATCACCTCTAACGGACGGATTGGCTATAGTGGCGACCAAGCCACACAAGGCATCGGCTTTTTGTACCGTGACATCCCTACCCTTTTCGAGATGGGCGTCTTGACCTCGTTGGATGCCACCACAGTTGGCGATTGTATCCGTGATGATGCCCAAGGCTACCGCAAAACCTTCAGCAGCGACAAAAACGTTTACGAAACACTGACCCCAACTGTCGGCAATTATAATATCGACAACAAGTTCTCGGCCACAGCTGCCGTGGTTCAGCCCAATATCTCGGTCAAACAACGCACCTACGTGTGGGGCACGGCTGCTGATAGCAACTACATCATTGTCGCCTACAACATCCAGAACAAGTCTGCCACCACCATGACAGGCCTGAACTATGGCATTTTCAGCGACTTTGACATCTCGACCAATGGTGCGACAGACGTCGTCAAATGGGAGCGTAGCGTTAACATGGGCTACGTCAAGAGCAATGCCGCTGGCGGCCACTTTGCAGGTATTGGTTTGTTATCGCCTTATGCTAAAGCCTTCACCCCGATCACCAATGATGGTACAGCTGGTTCTAGGTTCCAGATCTATGATGGCTTTACATTGGCCGAAAAACACCTTAGCCTCAGCTCTGGTATCGATACCAACAACACAGTCGGTGCCGCCGCAGGCCAAGACGTTTCCATGGTCGCTGGCTACGGGCCATTAACCTTAGCCCCTGGAGATTCGGTAACCTTGCTATTCGCCTTGGCTGCTGCCCCAGACCTCGCCACCTTGGTTACCTCGGTCGGCACTGCTGTTACCAAAACGCCGACCATCGTTACAAGCCTTGGCGAGTCAGCTGTCAATACATCTGCTCTAGTTATCAGCCCTAACCCTGCTAGCCGTTGGCTACGCGTAACTGGCCTTATGGGCGAGCAAATAATGCCTGCTAGCCTAGTCAACACTAAAGGACAGACCGTTTTCAACACCACCATCAACCCACAAGACCCGATCACCCAGCTTCCAGACCTTAGCCCAGGCATCTATATCCTTCGGGTGGCAGGTCGTAGCATCAGGGTCGCCATCAGCCAATAACTGATTGATCGGCTGGCAAGTATCAGTCTAGCCTCTCGTATTGATTTCATATAATGGCACCTACGCAAACAGCTTAGGTGCCATTTTTTTGCGGGATGGTTATCTCATGACAGATCCTGCAATCTCGGCCCATTAGCACCAACTCTGGCCATAGTCCATACCTTTGTGCCCCTGTCTGCCTATTGGCAACACAGGCCATAACCTAACAACCACCAACCCACATGACAGCCGACCAGTTTCGCGATGTGAAGGAGCGTATCATCGCCCTGAGGAGGTATCTTTGACTACGATACCAAAAAATCCCAAATAGCCGACCAAGAAACCACCTCACAGGGACCTACCTTCTGGGATGACCCCAAGGCTGCTGAAATCCTACTCAAGGATATCAAAACCAAGAAAGTCTGGACTGAAGCCTACGAAAAGGTATTGTCTGAACTGGGTGAGCTAGAAGTCCTGCAAGAGTTTGCCGAGATGGGCGAGGCTACTGAGCTAGAAGTCGATCAAGCCCTGAAAGTCGTCATGACTGTGCTAGAGGAGCTAGAGTTCAAGAAGATGCTCAGCAACGAAGAGGACCAGCTCAGTGCAATTATCGAGATCAATAGCGGCGCTGGCGGTACCGAAAGCCAAGACTGGGCCGAGATGCTGATGCGGATGTACATTATGTGGGGCGAAGCCCAAGGATATGGTGTGCGCGAGGTCAACCTCAATGCGGGCGAAGGTGCAGGGATCAAATCTGCCACCCTCGAGATCGACGGAGAGTTTGCTTATGGCTACCTCAAGGCCGAAATTGGCGTCCACCGGCTTGTGCGGGTTTCACCATTTGATAGCAACGCCCGCCGTCACACCTCTTTTGCCTCCGTATTTGCCTATCCATTGGTGGATGATAGCATCCAGATCGATGTCAACCCAGCTGACATTACCTTTGATACGTTCCGCTCTGGCGGCGCTGGTGGCCAGAACGTCAACAAGGTCGAGACTGCTGTGCGTTTGCACCACCAACCATCGGGCGTGATCATCGAGTGCCAACAAGAGCGGTCCCAGATCATGAACAAGGAGCGAGCCATCAAAATGCTCAAAAGCCGCCTTTACCAGATCGAGATCGAAAAACGCAATGCCGAAAAGGCCAAGGTCGAAGGTACCAAACAGAAGATTGAGTGGGGATCCCAGATCCGGAACTACGTCCTGCACCCCTACAAACTCATCAAAGATATCCGGACTGGCGTGGAGCGCACCGATGTGCAAAACGTCCTAGATGGTGACCTCAATGAGTACATCAAAGCCTTCCTGATGCAGGCACCAGAACCGCTTTAGTTAGTTTTAGCACCTGACACCTTACAACATCCGCAGGCCAGCAACTTGCGGATTTTTGTTTTGAGGCCGACCATCTCAGTACAACACCTTGCTTATTCAGTTCGATCCTCCACTAAGGGACGGTGGATTTTATTGAAGCGTTTGGCCCAGTACTTTTCGGTCAGTTTGGTCTCGTGCACACCCAAGGAGTTACTACTCTGGATAAATTTGATCGTCTTGTCTGGCAATATTTCCGTCACCATCCCGACGTGCGAAATGATGCCGGGCGGATCGTGGAAAATGACCAAGTCACCTGGCTGGGCCTTGTCCTTCGGGACATCAACCCCGCAGCCTGCCTGCTGATAACTAGGACGTGGGATTGCTTTCTTGATACCAGCGTAGCTAGCCATCACCAATCCGCTGCAGTCAATGCCTGCCCTACTAGCCCCGCCATACCGATAAGGAGTGCCTGTGTACTTACGGGCTTCCTCCACCACCCGCTTTACTTCAAACTTAGTCAGGTGCCGCTTCGGAATTGGCTCCGCACGGGGTACGATCGAGTTGTTATTTGTCTTGGCGGTGGACTGGAACGCTGCACCAGCCGCCCTCTTTTTCTTTTTGCGGCCTCGGCATGCCTCGCCGCCAAACAGGAAAGTCAGCAACAGGCCCCATAACAACAACCTAGACCAGAACCTAAGCACCAACCCTCCTGACCACCAAATATCCACTTTTCTGATTGCGAAATCAGATTGCGGGGGCTGACTCTGGATTTTGGTAGGTTTCATGCTTATTAGCCGACAGGTCGTCTGGGCAAATATGTCAAGACTAAGTTAGCTCAAATTATCAGCATCTAATGGCGTAAGAACCAAACCTTAGCATTCAGACTTATACCAAGATCGATATCTGATAAGCCCTAATCCCCAAGGCCTCCGCCCCTCTGATGTCCTTCTCGAGGCTATCACCAACCATAATGCAATCATCAGGTGATAGGCCCAACTTTTCCATACCGAGATTAAACATGGCTGCGACAGGCTTCTCGACACCAGCCTCCTCACTGCTAACCATAAACCGAACGTAGTCCGCAAGCCCCAAGACTATTGCCTTCTGGTGCTGTATTGCAGCTGTCAAGTCCGTCAAAAGGCAAACATTAATATTGGCCTCACGGCATTGTTCCAGAAACACCTTGGCCTCAGGCAATAGACTGATGGTCTTAAGAAAGGTATCCCAATAAACCTGCTCGAACAACAAAGAGGCCTCAAAGTCAGTACGTCCAAGCAAGCCCTCAACCAACTTTTGCCCATACAACAGCCTACTATGAGATGCCGCCTGACCCTCCAGATCATGATGTACCCGTGTCCTCGCTACCCTATAGGCTGACTCAAATGCAATGCCATCAACCCCAAGATGCTCCTGAAGAGCCTTCGCAGCAACAGCCTGTGCCAACTGATGGCTAGGTTGATAAGGATACAAGGTGTTATCGATATCCAGCAATACCCCTTTAACACCAGTAAGATCAATCAACTCGAAGCCAAGTACTTGCATAGGATAAGGCAGAAGTATAGAGGAAAAAACAAGAGACCTAGTTCATTTTATCATAAGATAGGTAAGAACTAAAGTCCTACCACAAATCAGGGCGCTTGGTACAGACAGCCTCAAGATCCATACCCACTAACTTATCCCGGAACTCAGCGATGCGGTCAGTGCTATAACCCTGCAACTCAGGGCTAACCAGACATAACTTAAAATGCTGCTTCAGGACCTGATACGTTTCAGCTGTTAAGGGCATCTCATGGAAACAATCCACCCAAACCCAGTCTATCTTCCCTGCAAAAGCCAAACAAAAATCGATCGGTTCGTACTCACTAAACCGAATGGCAATCTTGCGCTCACCCATCCGCATATACTTGATTAGGTAGGGTAAGGACAGGTCCAGGAAGAAGTAATTGGGCACCCCATGCTTGGCCAATAGCCGCAAAATCTCAGCCTCAATCCCCTCCGTCTTGACATTCAGGATGATAAGGGCATGGTCATACTGGGCCAAGAAGTCATCAAAACGCTCTCCTGTCACAAATGGGTCGTGGTGAAGGATGATGTCCTTACCCTCATACCGAAGATCAAGCTCAATGCCATATTGCTTCGGGACTGTAGCCAGCTGGGCAATGGTATTAATACGGTGGGCTATCTTGAGCATAGACTGTAGTAAACGTAGGACCGTGGCTAGAGCTGTGGTTTATGCAAAATAGCGACAGCGACCACCCAAAGGCAAGCCCGACTAAAACGTTTGTCGATGCGCCAAACGATCAAACAAAAGAAGCAAGCTGTATCTACCTCATTAACAACAAGATAGCAAATCGGATCCTCGGAAACAAGGCCAGAGTTAGTCACAAAAAAAATCCTGACCTTGCGGTCAGGATTCTGTATTGATATAGGGTAATCAGGATTACCAGCTAGACTTGGTGATGCCCGGGATCTTGCCAGCAGAAGCTAGCTCGCGGAACTGGTTCCGGCAGATACCAAACTGACGCATATAGCCACGAGGACGACCGGTCAGTTTGCAACGATTGCGTAGACGTACAGCCGAAGAGTTGCGCGGAAGTGCATCAAGTGCAACCCAGTCGCCAGCCTCTTTAAGGGCAGCACGCTTCACTTTGTACTTGGCAACGAGGTGCTCACGTTTGCGCTCGCGCGCTTTGATGGATTCTTTGGCCATTACTCTTCGTTATTTTTTTGGTTAGCAAAAGGCATACCGAATGCTTTCAACAACTCAAAAGACTCTTCGTCGTTTGTAGCTGTGGTCACAAAGGTAATATCCATACCAGTGATTTTGCTCACTTTGTCAATCTGGATCTCAGGGAAGATGATCTGCTCCTTAACACCTAGGGTGTAGTTGCCACGACCATCAAAACCTTTATCAGATACGCCTTTGAAGTCACGCACACGTGGCAGAGCAATGCTCACCAAGCGGTCGATGAACTCGTACATACGCTCGCCCCGGAGGGTAACGCGTGCACCGATAGGCATGTTCTCGCGGAGTTTGAAGTTACTGATCGCAAGGCGGCTTTTGGTCGGGACAGCTTTCTGACCAGTGATGGTCGTAAGCTCTTCAACGCCGATATCCACCAGCTTTTTGTCAGCAACGGCAGCGCCGATACCTTTGTTGATACAAACCTTCGTGATTTTCGGGATTTGCATCACGCTCTTGTACTGAAACTTCTCTTTCAGGGCAGGAGCAATTTCCTTATCGTATTTTTCTTTAAGACGAGCGCCCATGACTAGATGAATTTTTGGGTTTGCTTAGAATAACGTTGGTTTTTGCCTTTGTCATTCTTCTTGATACCTACTTTGGGTGTTGGATTGCCATCAACAAGCAAAACTAGGTTGCTGATGTGCAAGGCGGCCTCCTTCTGGATGATGCCTCCTGACTGCGGATCTTGTGCGGTAGGCTTAACGTGGCGCTTAACCATGTTTACACCCTCGACAATTGCACGGTTCTTGACCGCATCGACACTGACAACAGTTCCCTGTTTGCCTTTCTGATCACCAGCGATTACTTTCACAGTATCGCCAGCCTTGATTTTGAGCTTAATACGCTTCTCGTCCTTTACCATGATCTTAGAGTACCTCAGGGGCCAGTGAAACGATTTTCATGAATTGCTTTTCGCGGAGCTCGCGGGCTACTGGGCCGAAGATACGCGTGCCACGTGGCTCGTCTTGGGCGTTCAGCAACACAACTGCGTTGTCGTCAAAGCGGATGTATGAACCATCTTTACGACGGATCTCTTTACGAGTCCGGACGATGACGGCTTTAGAGACAGTTCCCTTCTTGAGGTTGCTGCTAGATAGGGCTGACTTGACAGTTACAACAACTTTGTCACCCACTGAGGCATACCGGCGGCCTGTGCCACCCAATACGCGGATAACAAGTACCTCTTTGGCACCACTGTTATCGGCTACGTTGAGTCTAGATTCTTGCTGTATCATGATTACTTAGCCCTCTCTAAAATTTCTACGAGGCGCCACCTTTTTGTCTTAGACAATGGGCGGGTCTCCATTATACGAACTGTATCGCCGATGTTGCACTCGTTCTTTTCGTCGTGTGCATGGAACTTTTGGCTCCTGGTCATGAATTTACCATATACTGGGTGCTTTACCTTGCGGTCAACAATCACAGTGATGGTTTTCTCCATTTTATTGCTTGTCACTCGTCCTACCCTTTCCTTGCGGAAGGCGCGGCCTTCTGCGGCTACGTGGGCGTGAGTGGTTTCCACTACGTTTTCCATGTTGTTAAGGGTTTGGGTTATTTAGCCAATTCGCGTTTGCGAATTTCGGTGGCGATACGAGCGACATCACGACGGGCGATACGCAGCTCCGAACTATTGGTGCTTGGCGTAATGTTGTGCGCGAAACGCATTTTTGAATAGCGGGAACTCTGGGTGGCTAATTCGGTCGATAGCTGCTCCAGGTTCAGTTTGCTTAGGTCTTGCTTCTTGCTCATGGCTTGATGCTAGGTTTTTAAGGGTGAAGGAACCTGAGGGCTATGCCTCATCAACGTAATCAGGACGAACAACGATGCTAGTACGCAACGGCAGTTTCATACATGCAAGGCGGAGCGACTCGGTGGCTACTGCCAACGGAACGCCACCACTCTCGAACAAAATGGTGCCAGGCTTAACGCATGCTACCCAGTATTCTGGTGCACCCTTACCTTTACCCATCCTTACTTCGGCAGGCTTCTTAGTGATCGGCTTATCTGGGAAGATACGCACCCACACTTGGCCTTCGCGCTTCATGGCACGAGTTACTGCAATACGCGCGGCTTCAATTTGCCGTGCCGTAATCCATCCCTCCTCCAGCGACTTGATAGCAAAGTTGCCAAAAGCGATGCGGTGTCCGCGAGTCGCTAGGCCCTTTACTCTACCCTTTTGCATCTTCCGATACAGGGTTCTTTTTGGCTGTAACATCGGTTTGTCGTGTTAGTGTCTCGATAATATTGCAGCGGGTGGTTTGCGAAGCCACCATGCCGACCATAAAGTACCCCTGCGAGACTTAACAGGGGTACTGGTCATTGATTGTTTGTTTGAGTTCTGTTCTGCTAAGCAAGGCCGAACGAGACCAGGGATTGGGGGGCGCTTGTCGCAGATCAGCGGTTAGACCGATGACTACCGACGCGGACCACCTGGGCCACGGCCGGCACCACCACCAGGGCGATTGCCACCGCCACCTGGGCCACCACCCGGACGACCACCTGGGCCACCAGGACCACGGCCACCGCCACCAGCTCCTCCACGGTCGTTACCACCACGGCCACCGCCACCACGGCGCTGTCCACGGTCGTCACCGCCACGGTTGTTACCTTCGAAGCCGCCACCTACTAGGTTGGCTTCTTGGTTGCTAGCGTTAGGGCTAAGATCTGGTTTGCCGTAGATCTCGCCAGTGAAAACCCATACTTTGATGCCGATCTTGCCATAAACGGTAAGGGCTTCAGAGATGGCGTAGTCAATGTTTGCACGCAATGTGTGCAACGGGATACGGCCTTCTTTGTACATCTCGGTACGGGCCATTTCGGCACCACCAAGACGTCCGCTGAGTTTTACTTTGATGCCTTGAGCGCCAACACGCATAGCGCTGCTGATGGCTTGTTTCATGGCACGGCGGAAGCTAATCCTGGCTTCGAGCTGCTGAGCAATGCTTTCGCCAACTAGGCGGGCATCAACCTCAGGACGCTTGATTTCGTAGATGTTGATCTGAACATCTTTGCCAGTGATTTTCTTGAGCTCTTCCTTGATCTTGTCAACCTCGGCGCCACCTTTACCGATAACAACACCCGGACGGGCAGTGTTGATCGTGAGGGTGATACGCTTAAGGGTGCGTTCGATAATGACACGAGAGATGCCCCCTTTCGGGATACGAGCCGATACATACTTCCGGATTCTCTCGTCTTCTACTAGTTTGTCGGCAAAGTTATTGCCACCAAACCAGTTGCTGTCCCAGCCTTTGATGATGCCAAGACGAAAACCTACGGGGTTTATTTTTTGTCCCATTGCTTGATTATCTGGTTATAGGTATTAGGCTACCAGGGCTTTTTCGTCCACTACTATCGTGATATGATTACTACGCTTACGCACACGGTGCGCACGGCCTTGCGGCGCAGGGCGTAGGCGTTTCAGCATACGACCCTCGTCAACCATCACGGTTTTTACGTATAACTCAGCTTCCTCGATGCTAGCATCAGGGTTTTTCTGCGTCCAGTTGGCTACTGCGCTAATCAGCAGTTTTTCCATCTTGATCGCACCATGCTGAGGCTGAAACTTGAGCAGGTTCAGCGCTGCGTTTACCTTCATGCCCCGAATAAGATCGGCAATTAGGCGCATCTTGCGCGGCGAGGTCGGTATGTTATTTAAACGAGCTATAGCTTCCATTTAGCTTTAGTGTTAAGGCGAGAGGCTTATGTCTCAAAGCGTCACCCAGAGGTGAGAAATTAGCGTTTGCCCTTATCTTTCTTGGCAACGTGGCCACGGAAATTGCGAGTTGGGGCAAACTCGCCTAGTTTGTGCCCTACCATGTTCTCAGTGACATAGA
Source organism: Cytophagaceae bacterium (assembly GCA_947464365.1). Classification (GTDB taxonomy): domain Bacteria; phylum Bacteroidota; class Bacteroidia; order Cytophagales; family Flexibacteraceae; genus CANHWS01. Next base: position 18,514 of record CANHWS010000002.1, read on the forward strand.
CCGGGATGAACTTGTTCCCGTTGTGCACTGCAAAGGTATGGCCGATAAAATCTGGCGAAATCATCGAGCGGCGAGACCAGGTTTTCACCACGGTTTTCTTGCCACCCTCATTCATCACTCCTACCTTTTTGTCGAGTCGGGCGTCTATATAAGGCCCTTTTTTCAGCGAACGTCCCATTTATTTCTTCCTACGGCTGATGATCAATTTGTCAGAATACTTTTTGGGCGAGCGTGTTTTCTTGCCCTTAGCTAGCAGGCCATTACGGCTGCGTGGCTGTCCGCCAGATGAGCGACCTTCGCCACCACCCATTGGGTGATCGACTGGGTTCATCGCGACACCACGGACACGTGGCCTGAGGCCTAGCCAGCGGTTACGTCCGGCTTTACCGATGCTCACGTTCATGTGGTCTGCATTGCTGACAGAACCAACAGTTGCGCGGCAGGTCACGAGGACGTTGCGCATTTCGCCACTTGGCATCTTGAGCGTTGCATACCTACCGTCACGAGCCAATAGCTGAGCATAGTTGCCAGCACTGCGGGCGATAGAGCCACCTTTACCAGGACGAAGCTCGATGTTGTGGATGATGGTACCGAGTGGGATAGCAGATAGTGGCAGGGTGTTACCAAGCTCGGGGGCTATGGCATCGCCTGACAAAACTTGCGCACCAACTTTGAGGCCTTTTGGTGCTATGATGTAGCGTTTCTCGCCATCAGCATAGAACAACAAAGCGATGTGTGCCGTACGGTTCGGATCGTATTCGATCGACTTAACTGTGGCTGGCACGCCATCCTTCTGCCTGAAGAAGTCGATGATACGATAAGCACGCTTGTGTCCACCACCAATTTGGCGCATGGTCATGCGGCCGTCGTTGTTACGACCACCAGTTTTGCGAATCGCAGTAACAAGCGATTTCTCGGGCTTGTTGCTGGTTGATGTCAGCTCCTCGAAGGCAGGGGCAATCCTGTGACGGGTGCCGGGGGTTACGGGCTTTAGTTTTTTGAGCGCCATGATAATCTCCTCCTATGTGTGATTTAGATGTCACCAAAGTAGTCGATCACATCTCCCTTGGTAAGGGTCACGATCGCCTTCTTGTAGCTCTGAGTTTTTCCGGTGATGAAACGACCCTTTGTAATCCGATTTTTGACACGGCCCAACACGTTGATGGTACGTACTTTATCGACATTTACACCGTACATCTGCTCTACGGCTTTGCGGATCTCAATTTTATTGGCCTTGCGAGCCACAACGAAACCGTAAACACCTAGCTCATTGAGCTTAGCGAACTTTTCGTTGATAATGGGTTTCTTGAGAATGTCCATTGTCAGTTCTGTGTGTTTAGAGGGTGGTTAGGCTTGTTGAAAGTGGGCGATGATCTTGGCCACAGATTGCTCGCTAATGACCAAACGGTCGGCGTTGATCAACTCGTAGGTGCTTAGGTGATTGACAGTCGTGACCTTCGCCTTGGCGAGGTTACGGCTGCTAAGCACAACACCTTGGTTTGACTCTGGCAAAATGTGCAGGGTCTTCTTGGCCGAAACCTGGAGCCCAGCAAGGAACGAGATGTATTGTTTGGTGCTCGGGGTCTCGATCGTGAAATCTTCGACTACGATTACCACACCAGCAGCAGTCTTGGCCGACAGGGCCGAACGACGTGCTAACTCTTTCAGTTTGCGGTTGAGCTTGAAGTGGTAGTCGCGCGGACGTGGACCGAATACACGGCCACCACCGACGAACAACGGAGACTTCATGCTACCAGCACGAGCGCCACCAGTACCTTTTTGCTTTTTGAGCTTTTTGGTAGTGCGGGAGATCTCGGCGCGTTCTTTGGACTTGTGCGTACCTTGGCGCTGATTGGCTAGGTATTGCTTGACGTCTAGGTAGAGCGCTTGCTGATTTGGGGTAATGCCAAAAATCTCTTCTGGCAAGTTTACCGTACGGCCAGTATCCTGACCAGCTTTGTTAAGGACTTTAACTTCCATGGCAGGACTACTTTTCGAGGATGACAAATGAATTTTTAGCACCAGGTATCGAGCCGCTAACAACGATGAGGTTGTTTTCTGGCATTACCTGCATGACCTTGAGGCCTTGGATCTTGACACGATCGTTACCGGTACGACCGGCCATACGAGTGCCTTTGAACACACGAGCGGGGTACGAACACGCACCGATCGAGCCGGGGTGACGTCCGCGGTTGTGCTGGCCGTGGGTTTGGCCACCAACACCACTAAATCCGTGGCGCTTGACAACACCCTGGAAGCCCTTGCCTTTGGACGTGCCAACGACTTCGACAACGTCACCAACACTGAAGATGCTCACGTCTATCGTGGCGCCTAATGTTGATGGCCCGTCAAACTCGCGGAACTCGACAAGTTTTTTCTTGGGGGTGCAGCCAGCCTTCTTGAAATGGCCTTGCTGAGCACGTGGAGTGTGCTTTTCTTTTTTGTCGCCGAAACCGAGCTGGACTGCTGAGTAGCCGTCAGTCTCGTCGGTGCGTACTTGCGTCACTACGTTAGGCGTTGCCTCGATGACGGTACACGCGACACTTTTTCCATCGGCATCGAAGATGCTCGTCATGCCGATTTTTCTGCCAATTATGCCAGACATATCAGGTGTCTTTTTGGTTGAAGGGGAGCAGACCACATTTAGCCGTGCGAGAACCCAAATAGAACAAACTTTAAGAGGCACACATGGCTGGTGTGCGTTAAAGGACTGCAAAGGTAAGGGTATTGGGCTGATTTACAAACAGATGGTTAAAAAATAATAACAGCTGTTAAGCTATTGCTAAGCAACTACTTTTGGCAATAGGTTTGCATGACGGTAGTTGTGCACTTCCTAGCCCCTTACATGAGCCTAACTCCCTGTCCCCAAACGCCAATAACACGCACAGCAGCACCCCAGATGCACTTGTGCTTTCAAGGTCTTGGCCCCTCCCTACCGATGACTTTAACGTCTGGTTGGCCAATCACTAGGGTACTCTTGACGATTGTGGTCTGTACCTTGGCCATCAGTGGCAGTAGTAGCATTGCCTTGGCCCAGACCCAAACCAACATCGCAACCACAAAACCGACAGATCGGAAGGCTATCACGCTACGTCCGGTGGTTAATAATGCCTTCGGACGAGGCGAGAAGATCAGCTACAGGGTCCACTATGGTTGGTTCACGGCTGGACAGGCCGTTATGCAGGTCAGTGACGACACCTACAACATCAATAATCGCCGTTGTTACCGCATCGAGGTCACGGGGGTTAGCTCTGGCCTCGTTAAGCAGATCACGACCATCAGAGATGTATGGGGTGCTTTTGTGGATACTGCTGCCATCATGCCACACAAGTTTTATCGCAACATCAAGGAGAACAATTATAGCAAAAACGAAGAGATCGCCTTCGACTATCCTGCTGGCAAAGCTATCGTCACCTCCTCATCGCCTCCAGTTGGCGAGGTTACGCTCCAGCCCAACACCCTGGACATGATCACGGGTTACTATTACCTCCGCCTGCTGGACTATAACAACTTAGCCCCAGAGACCATGATCACGATGACGGGGATTTACGAAAACCAAACCTATGTCTTCCGGATTAGGTACAAAGGCAAGGAGCGCATCAAGACACCTCTTGGCTACATCAACTGCATTAAGCTTCAGCCTCTGATGCCCGAAAACGGTGTCTTCGCTGGCGAGAATTCTGTCAAATTCTATATCAGCGACGACGAGAACCGCATTCCGCTCAAGATCCGGGCCGAGCTTTTCGTTGGTGCTGTCGAGCTGGATATCGAGTCCTACCAAAACGTCAAACATCCGCTAACCTTCGGTAAACGATAGACCCCAATTTGCCCTACCAAAGTACACCTATATATAGGTACGCTTTTGGGTTGCTCCTACCTGACCTACTGAGGTGATTGGATATGACCCTACCCACCAAAGGTCCTCCAATTCGAAACCCTTGGTCCTGCCTACGCCATGAACAGCCTGATAGGTAGATTAGCCCTTGCTACGAACCAGCGGAACAATCTGTGTCGCAATCGTCTAGTCGTCCGTATCTTGCGGCCTCAAAACTCATGCCCACTGGGCAGCCGACCTTCTTAAATTACCTCGATCAGATACATGATACAACGCGTTCAATCCATCTTGCTAGCCATTATCGCTACCCTGATGGTAGCAGTTCTGTTTTTGCCATTATACGTCAAGGTTGACGAGGTCAGCAAAGAACAGTTACTGCTCACTGCTCAACAAATCGTCCGGACCGATGCAGCTGGTGCTGTCCTGAGCAGTCAGAATGTTATCTACGTAGGAGGCTTGGCCCTGATTGCTGCCGGCATCTCTGTCTACAGCCTCATTAGTTTCCGGAACCGTAAAATGCAGCTCTGGCTTGGCTTCGCTAACACTTTGGTTATCGCAGGGTTCTTGGGCCTGACCTTCTATCATAGTGCGATTACGATCGAGCAGAACATCGGAGTCAAATCCCTCGGCAGTCGCGAGGTCGGATTTTACCTACCACTTGTAGCCTTGATCTTTAACTACGCCGCCAACCGCCTCATCAGGAGTGACGAAAAATTGGTCCGGTCGATGGACCGCATACGTTAGGTAGGGAATCTCACAAATAACGCAAAGCAAAAGCCACAGCCTGACACTCCCTGATGCCCACCATCTATTTCCGACGTCAGCAGCTCCCGTTGTTCTTGCCAGCCGACTGGTATGACAAGTTCAACCATGTGCTTTGGCTGCTGTTGGCCTTGGTCATGCCCTGGGGGCAGGTACAGTCGACGAGGTTCACTTCAATCTTCTCGATATTATTGATCGTGGTCGGCATCTTGGGGACATCGTTTGTGACCTCAATACGGCGGCTGAAAGCAGGGAAATGGTGGATTGGGCCATGGGTCATGATCTACCTTATCCAGATCTTGTGGCTCCTGAAGTCCAACAATTTGCCCGAGGGTATCCACTACGTAGGTACAAGGCTTGGTCTGTTATGGATTCCGCTTGTGCTGCTGCTGAAACCCCAAAAACTACCCCAATGGCGCAGGATCAGCTGGATATTTGGGCTTAGCACTTTGGCCGTGTTCGGATGGATGAACCGAGAAGGCTTGGTCTGGCTGCAAGATTGCCCCATCTGTTATATCGAGATATTATCTGCACTCGAGCGACCCTATCTAGCACCCTATTTGCTTGGTGCAGGGGCTATGCTAATATCCAGCTATTGGCCTTGGGGACGGGAAGCAGATCCCCGATCTGATGTCAATACCAAAACAGAGACCCAACTCGGTATCGCATTAGCAGCCTTGCTGATGACCCTGTCCTTAGTGGTCTATGCTAAAATGAGTACCATCAGCCTGGTTTTTGCCCTTGGTGTTGCAAGCCTAGTCATCTTTCTGAGGACCAAAAACCGCACCAAATGGGCCCTTGGTTTAGCCGGTGGTTTTGGTTTGATATGGTTGTTATTGATGATCGTTACCCCTACCCTTTTAGCAGGTACGGATTTGGTCGATCACTCGGGCGTGGTTAGTAGTGCAAAAACTGCGACACAACCATTCTGGATTATCGAGAGTTTCCGGACCCGCCTCCAGATCTGGCAGGTTGTTGGCCAATCCCTCGCCGAAAACACCAATTGGCTAGTAGGAGTCGGAACGGGAGGGGTGCAGAATGCGCTACATCGGCATTATTGCCTGGTCGGAATCGGTTATTGTCATCTGCAATACAATCCACATAATCAATTCCTAGAGTTTTGGCTCCAGATGGGCATCCTTGGCCTTTTGCTCATGTTTTGTTGGCTCGGTACGTTGGCCTATCAAGCAATTAAACACCAAGTATATCCCCTACTGATCTGGTTGCTCTACCTTACACTCTGCCTCAGCACCGAATGTATGATTAACCGCGAGGCAGGTGTTTTGCTCATCGGGCTGGTCACAGCGGGATTATGGGGCATCAACCAAGTAAGGCACCAACAAAATGGATTGCAGGATCCTAATGCCTAACTACCGACAAGCAATATCTCGTCGAAGTTGATGCAGGACGGGACATTTAGGCCGCCTCCTAACCCTAGATAGAGGCTAATTCGCGGTCTAGCACCTCCTGCATCTGGAGCCTTGTCTCAAGCCCGATGCCACCAGCAAAAAAGTAAATAATGCGGCCCTGGCTCAAGATGATATGGATAGGCACTGCATTCCGGTAGTCGTCCCCAAAACGATCAAAATGATCTTGCAACAGGAGGCCCACTAGCCTCTTTTGGTCGGCCACCAGCTCATAGCCATCTTCTACTGGTTTGAGGTTGGATTTGTAGTCTAAGTACTTCCGGACAGAGTCCTTTGGCTCGGAGGTAATGCCCAAGAAGTTAATTTTATCACCCCGATAGCGTTTGGTTAGGGTCAAGAGTTCAGGGGCCTCTTCCTTGCAGAAGTAGCACCAAGTGGCCCAGACCTTGATGACCGTAATTTTGCTCGCTGCCTCTGGCGAAGCAGGCAGTATTTCGGATAGCGACATTAAGGTGCTATCGCGCAACGGCAAGTCCGAACGGCTAAGGGCCTTAAACTGCGCACTACGCCAAACCTCCATCCCTATCAGGGTCAGGGCGATGAAGCCGATCGTGAGCAGCAGCTGCTTTCGGATGTTGCCAACTGGCAATGGTTGATGCATCTATCGTATTGTTGGGTCATTCAAAATCGTCGTTTTCAACAGCCACCCGACTTGGCTGATTGCAAAAGTGGGTGTCAGTTAACCCTAAAGCGTAGTTATGCGGTACTTTGTCAGGACTAGGTTGTGATACCACGTATTCGGCGGTATGCGGCAACACTGGTCTTGATCTCCTTTGCCTAGGCTATTGCCTTATCGGCAATGATCCTGTTGGCCAAGCGATTACAGGCAATGTATAATATGGCCGAAAAAATCAGAATATACGCAGCATAGGCCCAAAGTGCCCGGCTGGTCATCCAGGTTGCTTGGTGTACTTGGCCCAAGATATTAAGCGGTAGCCAGTAGCCAAAATCTTGGTTCAAACCCTTAATGATCGACTCAGCCCAAAGTCCTAACCCATAAATGGCAACACCCCAGACGTTCCGGAAGTAATTAACTAGGGCGAGCATAATCAGCCCCTTGCCCATCAAACTTGGCAAATAGGCCAATGCGTCCTGCACCATTACGGAGTTTAGCGCCAGCTCGATGTACTCTGGGTGCACAAATTTGCAAACAAATAGCCCCCCAAACGTGACCAAAATCATCAGGATAGGCACCCAAGTCAGCAGGTAAATCCACTGGTAGTAAAAGACCTTGGCAAAACTATTTGTCTGACCGATGATTTGGCCATATAGCCCATTCTGCCAAAATGCCCCAAACTGCAACCCCACAATCAGGACGACAAAATCGGCATAGATGGCTTGGTAAAGTTCGGAGTATGCCTTTACAACGATGCCTTGCAAAGCCAGCGGGACCTGATAGGGCTCCACGCCGACAATGGTCGGGCTGATGACCATACCGAGATTGACAGCAAACGCTGCGGCCAGCAACAACCACCCACCCCAACCCATCCAACTTCGGATCGATTTGGCATGATAAGCCATGTAAGAGGTTATGTTTTCGGATCTGGACATAGGTTTGGGCCGTTACAAAGGTATAAATAGTTATATAAACCCATATTAAATTTTATTCAAGGCCCAGCGCCCCTCGTACAAAATATCCAACATTGGGGCACAAGTTGAACCAAAAACCATTAAATTTCAACGGATTGCCAACCATTTGCACCTGATCGATGACTTGTCCTACTAGCCCAAACTTATTAGCGCCCCCCTACACTCCATCGGGCGCCACCTCGGACATTACATCGAGGCTAACTGGGCAGCAAATGGGCTTTGCAACATCGTCCGTTGGGCAATGGCCTCTTTCTGTCCAATCCCTTATTGGCTCGTTCAGTGTCTTTTGGGTCCTGGTCTGGATCATCAGTGGATGCTCGACGGCACAGTACGAAACAGGCTACCGGGCCAAAGTAACGCCTCTGCGACAAGCCAATGCCCAATGCCAGGCCGATCGATACCAAAAACTGGTCAAGTCAGTCCATACGGTGATTAATCGACCTGATGACGACGTGCAACCGGCCGATGTCACCGCACTTGACTTGGCTGTTCAAATACAAGATTGTGGCCTTCTTGGCATCAAGACCGAGTATAATGCCATGCAAAGTCAACTCGGACCGCTAGTACCCTCTGTCATCAGCAATAAAGACATTAGCCCTAGTCAGCGGACCGAGCTATTGGCAGATATAGCTGAAATCTACCTACGGCATGGCTACGGATATCTGGCCAAACAGGTCATGGAGCAGCTACCATCAGTTAGGCATACGGATAGCCTCCTGGTCGCCCGTCTGGACCACCTCAGGGCAGCCATCTTACTAGCCAAGGGGGCCAATTTTGAGGCTAAAGACCTAGCCAACAAACGTATCCTGATCCTTGAGCATGCCTTGCAGCAACAAGGGCCAAAAAACAAAGACAACCGGATTGCGCTAATCCTGGCCGATCTCTGGATTGTCGCTCTCGAGGCTACCATCAGCACCGGAGACCACCCCGCCTTTGTGGCTATGTTGCCCAACGCCGAAGGCTTTTTTGACAACAAGCTTAAGGGTAGCACCGTACAGCACTTCTATTTCCAGCTCGCCAAGGCCCACGCTTATGACCAACAGGCAGACCGCAAAAAAGCAAAGGAGGCCTTCGAGAAAGCCGTTAGTTTAGGTGGGAAAGGGAATTGTTATCCCAAGTCCAGCCTGCCAGTCTTGCGCGCCAATAGCGAGCTGATCGGGATGCTTTATGAGACTGGCCTTAGCCGACCTGTTGCCAATCGAGTTGAGACTATCATCAACACAGTGGACCACAAATGGGTTGGTATTGCTGAGTATGAGGCCATCAAATCGTTAACCATTCTGCGCGAGTATGCTAGCCGTGGACTGCAGGACCAAACATTTGAGGAATTGAGAGCGATTCTGCACTTTGAGGACCAAACCTATCAATACAACCCGGAGCTAAGCAAACAAATACAAGAGATTGCGTACAAAATAGCCCTTCAGTTTGACTCGACCGAGATGGCAACCACTGCTTTGCAGAAACTTATCGGCCTAGGCCAACTGATTGGTGGTCCTAAATCGGCGATCTATGGCCGGCAAGTGATTAATAAAGCCTATTACGAAGGTCTCTATGCTGGCCGTTGGTCTGCGTGCCTTGATACCTTTAAGGTCTATTTCGAGCCCATCATCAAACCCACCTATGTGGCTGGCCATGCCAACAGAGTATTATTACAAGGCTTGTATGCGCGCTGTCTGGACGAAACCGACCAATTGCGTGCGGCCCGCAAACAGCTTACGGACAATCAGCGAGCCGTAAAGTCCACATGGGGTGAAGACCATCCACTTTATGCAGCCCAACTGCAGCAGCTAGCAGACGTTGAGTTATCGATCGGTGGCTATTTGCAAGCCGAAGACCACTTGGTGAAGGCCCTCGAGATCGCCGCTAAACCCGAAAACAGAAGCTCACCAGTCCACGTTGCAACCTTGCGGCAGCTCATAAGGCTGTACCTACTATATGGCGAATATGACTTGGCCGAGGAGTTTATTGGTTATGCCATGGCAGCCGAAGGGCGCATCTATCTCACACCAACCTTGCTAGCCGAGCAAAGTGACGACCTTGAGCCAGTCCTTGCCTACCTCCGTGGACAATATCGCAAGGCCGAAACTGGTTTCATGACTCAACTTATCCGGGCTGAGCAGCGTGGCCCTTCGGCCAAAGCCAAAATGATAGCCCCACTGATGTGGCTGGGCCAGACCTACCTCCAGCTTGGGGACTACGCCAGTGCAGAAAAAAGCGCCAAAGAAGCAGCCCAATATGCTGTCATAATCTATGGAGATAGCAGTCGTAAACATTACCAATGCCTAGCTGTACTCCAGAAACTCTATCGGTTGATGGGTGATCAGGATAAGAGCATCGCACTCTCGACACGAATTGTTAATAAGTACCGCCGCACATTTGGCCCCAACCATGTTGAGGTGGCAGAGGCCATCACCGAGCAAGCCATGGCGACCTACCTAAAACAGGATAGCGCAAGACTGGTGCTCCCTCTGTTGATAGAAGCCCGCAATATCTACCTCAACAACTTTGGCGAAAACCACCCGTTATATGCCGATGCGCTCAAGAACATAGCAGCCCTTTACATTGACCTCGAGAAAGATGACAGCGCCCACATTTTTCTTGACAAAGCAGCCCAGATCTACAGACAGAAATTGGGGCGCAAACCTGTCCAGCTGATTGAGGTTCTGACCTTACTGGGCGACTTAGCACGCTACACTGGCGCGTTCGATCAGGCGAATCAGCACTATGACCAAGCCATCAAACTGCTGAGCAACAACTTTGACGAAACCCACCCCAAGCTCCTGATGCTGAAGGGACGCAAAGCACGCTGCCTTGCACTCGATGGGCAGACCCGCCAAGCACAAAAACAAATGCAGGCCACCACCGCGGGTTACCTCAAGTATTTCGAAAGCTACTTCCCCTACCTCAGCGAACGCGAAAAGGCCAACCTTTGGCAACAAAGCCAACCGGAGTTCAACTTCTTTGCAGCCCTAGTAGCCCAATCCGAGCAAGAGGATAGGACAGGTCCGGAGCTGCTTTACAACCATTGTCTTGCGACCAAGGGCATCCTATTGAGCAATAGCCAGTCCCTACGCAACAAAATGCTCAAGTCCCTTAGCCCCGATATGCTACGGAGCTACCGCCAATGGCAAACCAACAAAGAGCAACTGGCAGGCCTACTGGCCAACGCCAAAGACAACAAAGAGGCCAGCGCCACTGACCTCAGTAAACTCCAAGAGCAGACTGAGGCCCTTGAGAAAGAGCTCAACGAGCGCAGTGCAGACTTTGCCCAGATGAATCGCAGCAGTCGCCTTCCAACCTATGACCAAGTCCTAAAACGCCTAGGTAAACAAGAGTATGCCATCGAGATCATCCGCACAATAGGCTACGAGGCCAGCACTGCTGATACCATTAGCTATGTGGCCCTGTTGATTGGTGGCCCACACAAACGACCAGAAATGATCCGCCTTACAAGTGGCAAGTACCTAGAGCAAAAGGCCATCCGATACTACCGCAACGCCATGCGCTATAACCTGCCGGACACCCTCAGCTACCAAGTATTTTGGCGCCAGCTTGCCCCTCACATCCCTAAGGGTAGCACAGTTTATCTGTCTGCAGATGGGGTTTATAATCAGCTAAACCCTGCGGGTTTACAGCGCCATCTAGGCCAGTTCCTAAGTGACGAAATTAACTTGATCTCCGTCTCTAACACTGCCGAGCTCATCAAGGCGGCAGAGTTAGCAATCGCCAACAATGGTGGGAGGTCAACCAAAAATGCAAAAACATCTAGCAAAACCGCTGGCACCCCAAAATCTGCACTTTTGGTCGGCAATCCTACCTATTACAGCACCCTAGCCCAACGGCAGGCCATGACAGCCCTCGGCACAGAGCTGAAACAACTACCCGGTACTGAGGCCGAAACACAGGCAATCGCCAAGGTGCTGAAGGGAGATCATTGGTCCATCACAACCTTGCTGGGTACTCAGGCTAAAGAAGAAACCATACGTAATTCGGATATCCCTGAGGTCTTGCATATTGCTACACATGGCGCCTTTGTGTCTGAAGAAGATGAGAACGCCAAAACTGGCCTCAAAGCAGAGGTCCAGACGGCAGAAACCAGTTTGCTAAAAGTAGGACTAGTGCTTGCCGGTGGTGGTGATCTGGTCAACGAGGACTCTACTACCAACCTCAACCAACGCTCTGGTGTCCTGACAGCCTATGAGGCCATGAACATGAACCTGAGCCGGACCGAGTTGGTTGTGTTATCAGCCTGCGAAACGGGTGCTGGGCATCTCCAGAATGGCGAAGGCGTCTATGGCCTGCAACGTGCCTTTTTGGTTGCAGGAGCGCACAACGTCATCTTCAGTTTCTTTAAGGTTGATGATAAAATCACGACCGAACTGATGACGGCTTTCTACCAGAACTGGATTGGTGGCCAGACCAAACGGGCCGCCTTTGCCGAAGCACAACAGATGACTAGGCGCAAACACCCAAGCAATCCTGCCTATTGGGCCAGCTTCACGATGTTAGGACTCTAGATCCCCTAGTTTAAAAAGTAGGCCAAAATCCGATGGTCAGGCTTATTGGGCCTGAAGGCCCAGCTTACGTAGACTTAGCAAATGGAGCACCGCCGCCATCGGTACGATGATGGTTGGCAGCAGAATCATCGGGAAGAAGGCAACCATTGTGTTGGCTGGGGCATTCATGAATTGCCTAATGGGTAACGGCGCTGACAGAACCGCTATCACCACGATGTTGACCAGCAAGGCCAAGCCAATGTAGTTGTACCACCGAATGATCTTGGGAGTCACTTGGATTGGTTTCAGCATTAAGAGTAGGCCAAGCACCAGGGCACCAATACCAGACAGCACATCAAAGTTATAGCCCTCAAATGTCATCTGGAACGGAATCACCTTATGCCAAAAAAGCTCCGCAAGTACCAACTCAATCCCAATTCGGAGGGCTTGTGGCAAAATAAGCAAAACGTGTGGCAGCTGCTTCAAACCTTGGTCTTGGCGTTTGCTCCGCATCATGAGCAGCCATAAGACAATCGGCAACGTTGGCAACAGGATAAAAATGGGCGAAATCTGATCTTGGTTGATCAACCTACCGGACCGAGCAACCACAGTGGCAACAACAGCCCAGCCTGGCATCAACCAAACGAGCCATAGAGGCGAATTGAGCCGAACCGTAAGATATACGGCATAAACCAAAGTCAGCAACACCATGATGCCAAAGGCCGCTTTGATGTCTCCATCTATATAAGGCGGCTGTAAGGTCTCGATGATGCGGAACAGGAACATAGTGTAAAGACTTAGGGGATAGGATATTATCGAAGGTCAATCAAACAAGATTTGGCCCACCAATGGCAACTTGAGATAGCCGCACCTCGAGCAGGGCATCAGCCAAAACGATTGCTGTTAAGGCCTCCACAATAGCAACCGCCCTAGGCACCACACATGGGTCATGACGGCCTTTGGCAGGTAGGGTGATCGCCTCCTTGTCTTGGCTGATGGTCTGTTGGGCCTGCAAAATAGTAGCTGTTGGTTTGAAAGCCACCCGAAAGTACAGGTCCTCCCCATTCGAGATGCCACCCTGTATGCCGCCACTATTGTTTGTCAGGGTAGATACTGTGCCTTGGTTAGAGACTACAAAATGATCATTATGCTGGCTACCGCGCATTGCCACGCCCGCAAATCCAGACCCGTACTCAAACCCATGGACCGCATTGAGGCTCAGCATGGCATGTGCTAGCTCGGCCTGCAGCTTGCCGAAAACTGGGGCGCCGAGGCCAGCAATCATCTGCCGAACCACGCAGGTTACGACACCACCAGTGCTGTCATGTTCAGACTTCATTTGCTCGATGAAAGCGATCATTTGGGCCGCAACCTCTGGGTCTGGACAGCGGACCGGAGTAGCATCGACTGCCGCGAGCTCAAGAGATTGATACTGTTTGTCAAGCGTAATCGGACCTACTTGGCTGACATAAGCCACGATCGCGACACCATGAATGGCCAATAGCTGCTGAGCAATTGCGCCCGCTGCTACCCAGCCTGCCGTTACCCGAGCCGAGCTCCGCCCACCGCCTCTTGGGTCACGGAAGCCATATTTGAGGTCATAAGTATAGTCTGCATGGCTAGGGCGATAGGCCATCGCAAAGGCATCATAGTCCTGCGGGCGGGCATCTCGGTTGGCCAGCTGTAAGGCGATTGGTGCGCCAGTAGTCCGGCCTTCATAAACCCCGCTCAGGATCTGAAGTTTATCCTCCTCTTTCCGCGGGGTCGTGAGGCTACTTTGACCTGGTTTACGGCGGTCCAGCTGGTGCTGGATCTGCGCCAGGTCAAGGACCAGTCCTGCAGGGCATCCATCCACCACCGCACCAACTGCTGCGCCATGGCTTTCTCCCCAGCTCGTAACACGAAAAAAACGACCAATTGTATTGCTCATGACAATTATCTGCCAGCATCAGTGGGTTTCATTTGCTTTGGCAGTTGATAATAATTTGATTTACCAACTTGTTCCGACCCCACCAAATATCTGGGCTAGGCAGGCAAGATAAGCCGAGTTGCGGACTCCTGTCGCATCTTTGCAACAATACGATGCGCTATGCCAACAATCATTGGTCATAGCCACAGAAACTAGTACACCAAACCTCAATACTTCAACATCGCCGTGCAGCAGCTCATCGAGTGCGTCCCCAATTTTTCCGAAGGTCGTGACCTAACCATCATCAAAGGCATCACAGACCAAATCAGCTCCGTAGCTGGGGTCCAGCTGCTAGATGTGGACCCAGGCGCTGCCACCAACCGCACTGTTGTCACGATGGCTGGCAGCCCCGAAGCAGTGCTCGAGGCCGCATTCCGTGCCATCAAACAAGCAAAAGCCACCATCGATATGCGCCACCACAAAGGCGAGCATCCTCGCTTTGGTGCCACAGATGTTTGCCCCATCATTCCGATCAGTGGTGTGACGATGGAGCAAGCTGCCGAATATGCCCGTCAATTGGCCGAGCGGGTCGCACGTGAGCTCAACTACCCAGTTTACCTTTATGAAGCCGCAGCAAGCAGCCCTGCCCGTCGCAACCTAGCCGATGTCCGCTCAGGAGAGTATGAAGGCCTAGCCAACAAACTCAGCAAACCAGACTGGAAACCAGACTTCGGGCCTGCCACCTTTGTGCCCGAAACAGGATCCACAGCCATCGGTGCACGTGATTTCCTGATCGCCCTCAACTTCAACCTCAATACCACTAGCACTCGCCGCGCCAACGCCGTTGCTTTTGATGTGCGCGAGGCAGGTAGGTTGATCAAAGAAAAACAACCGGACGGAACCATCACCGAAATCAGGCAACCCGGCACCCTCAAAGCTGCCAAAGCAATCGGCTGGCTGATCGAAGAGTACGGTATCGCCCAAGTCAGCATGAACCTCACCAACATCAGCATTACCTCTGTCCATGAGGCATTTGATGCTGTTGTTGCCAGTGCCACCGCCCGTGGCCTTCGTGTTACCGGTACTGAAATCGTTGGTCTTGTCCCCTTGTCAGTCCTCACCGATGCTGGCCGCCATTACCTCCGCAAACAGGAGCGTTCTGTCGGTGTCTCAGATGCCGAGCTGATCAAGATAGCGGTCAAAAGCATGGGACTCGATGACCTCAAGCCATTTGACCCAGCCAAAAAAGTCCTTGAATACCTCTTGGCTGACCCCAAACAAAGCCGCCTAGTCAACATGACTGTCGCTGACTTTGTCAACGAAACTAGCAGCGAAAGCCCTGCTCCCGGTGGTGGATCCGTATCTGCAGTTCTTGGTAGCCTTGCTGCGGCCCTTAGTAACATGGTCGCCAACCTCAGCAGCCATAAACGTGGCTGGGATGACCAATGGTCCTACTTCAGCGATATTGCCGATCAAGGAATGGCCCTACAAAAGCAGCTTATTGCATTGGTAGATGAGGACACCCGTTCCTTCGAATTGGTGATGGAGGCCTTTGGTCTGCCCAAATCCACCCCTGACGAAAAGGCCCAACGCAAACAAGCCATTGCCGAGGCCACCCTCTATGCCACACAAATACCCCTACGGGTAATGGAAACCTCGCTAGCAACCATGCCGCTTTTAGCCGCCATGGCCGAGCGAGGCAACCCGAATTCTGTTTCGGATGCTGGTGTTGGTGTGCTTTGTGCTCGTGCGGCAGTCCGTGGTGCCGGGCTCAATGTCAGGATCAACGCTGCCGGCCTTGACCAAACCGACCCTACAGTAATCGAAATTTTGGCCCGCGCTACTGCCCTAGAGCAAGCCGCCGCTGACCACGAAACTGCGATTATGGATGTTGTGATGGGGAAGGTGTAGGGACTGGAGCAGAGAGCACTGGCAATTTTACCTACTCCAATTCAAGCTCGCCTTACCTAAAACAATACCGAAGCCGTTCTATTTCCGCCTTTGGCAGTGGCAGTTTGGCTGCCAATGACTCCCAACCTTTGACCTGCGATAACATCTCTGACCAAATGGCTTTCGCATCCGCGACCTTGAGGCGAAATTGTGGTGCGACCGCAAACAAGGCTTCCTCGTTTAGTGACGCATCATAACCGTCTATCGTCAACGACAACCATTTGGAGTCGGGTGACGGGTTGATATCGAATGCAGGGCTTAGGCGCCAGCCACGTGTGGTGAGGATAAAACCATGGTTCCGCAGGTGGTCATCCGTATTGCTAACCATGATACTAAATGCAATACGTCGCCAAAGTTGATGCAGGTCAGCCTCTGGGTCAGCCCCTTGGCCCGAAATAAAGGCTGCTAAGTCTAGGTAACTAGGTGTTTGCTCTCGATTCATCCCTTCTGTCCGCCCTAGCAAGGTCATGGCTGATGCATAATGAATGCGATCAGACCCAATCCTATCAAACCGTTTAGACAAAAAGGTATGGTGCCCCTTGCCGAATCTTAGGCATTTGGTTTCTGGGGTAATAATACCACATCGGTTGGCGAGCAATGAAACCAAGTACTCCCAGCCACCCTTATCAATTTCATCTGCGATCGAAGGGAACTTTGCAATCCAGAAGCTACCATCCTTATCCTTAACATTTGCCTTAGGCCTAGCACCTCCTAGTGATGAACCAGGCTCTAGCAATTGATTAATCCACTTGGCCTCGTCTGCATCATGTTCATGACGTTCAAACCCTTTACTAGCAGCCATCAATTGCCTTAAATCACTCATCGGTGGGGCTGCTAATCCTGCATCTTGGGCTAAAAACGCCCCGTCATCATCTGTTTTGAACCGGAGACCACCTAGTCGACCAGCATCATGCACACCGAGCAAATAGTCCAACTCTGTGAGCGTCCTTGGTTTTCGATCTTCCGACTTCGCCATTAGCGCCTCCTTACGTTGCATCAGCACCCTACCCCATCGATCTGGTGCAGAGTCCTGCAGCATGCCAAAACTGGCCTTCTCATTCGGCAGATACTGCGTACCCTTGAAACTATACAAATCAGGGTCCAATTGTGGCCACTTATTTGTGGTTAACCATTGGTCAAAGTACGTAAAGCCAAATGTTTGGTGCCCTCTTTGGTTCATAACAACCAGAGTCCCAATCGGTACCGGCCCATCAAGCCCAACCCAATCCCCATATACCCTCACCTCCTCCATCACCTAGGCAGTTTAGGGGCCCGTTTCTTCGTGACCATACCTAGGTCCTGAAGTTTGCGACCAAGTACATCATCCTTTGCCAACTGGGCAAAGTCCTGAGCCAGACCCAATACAAATAGGACTTGCAAGTAGGCAGCAATGGCCACCATCGGTTCGCCACGCTCTACCTTGTATAGCGTCATCCTAGAAATCCCCGCCCGCTCAGCCACCAGCGTGGCCGACTGGCGACGCCTTAAACGCGCCATCCTGAGGTTATCCCCCAGCTGACGCAGCAAGGCCACATTTTGCGGCAACATAATTTCGGGTAGTCCAACAGTCATAACTTCTCTATTGAGCTACAAAATTAGCAATAATGTAACGCAATAGCGCATTTATTAGCACCACTTGCGATGGATCTAGCTATAAAGTCGGCCTTATGTTATACGATAGGAGACAAAATAATAAGGTTTGTATTGTATCGTTGACATTAAAGAATGGTATAGGCAGCTATCAATCCCATACCACTGTGGTAATTGGATCTAAGCACCCTCAAGGACACTTAGCCAACATTGTTTGCAAACCATCGTAACGAGATAGATTTCCCCATCTAACAAGCTTTAGATCCCAATCTTATAGCTGATATCGAGCACATCACTACTACGATTGAAGGAGCTGGTTAAGCACCTATTGACCCTAATAATGCCATATTTATTAGCTTGAGTTCGGAACACAATCAAATCACCACCTTGCAGAAATCCTACGATCGAGTTAACACGACCAGAAAGTCCTGCGTTGTTTGCGCCAGTCAAAACCTGAGCATTAAGAGTCGAGGTGCCATTGTTGCCAGCGTTAAAGGCAGCTTCCAGATCCGACCGTGTGAGATAGTCCGAAAATTTCACACCATTGGCTATCCTTAATTGCGTCTCCCGTCTAACAGACCATCTCATCATTTCATGATTAAAAAAATGGTACTCGTCACGCCAGTTGTCAGGCGACAATAACAAACCATAGAGTTGCCAATAGCTGTTAAAACCTATATCAATCGAGCCAGGATCAGCATTTGCCATCGCCAAAGTCGAAATGATACCGGTGCTTAGGTTCAGGAATGATTGACTGTCGTAAATAGTATTGTATGACACGGGAAGCCCTAGCCTGATGTTGTCATACCGTGCTTGAGTTTCTGATAGCCTAATCTCGACACTATCCCGATTACCATCTTGGCCCGTAATCCGCAAGCGCCAAACCGTTCCATCCGGAACACCAGCCGTCAATATCTTGTAGGTTGTATCACCATCTAGGCTACCTAACCGCGCACCATAACCAATCCGATTGGCTGGATAAGCCCTTTGGACCAGGAGTCCCGCTCCGCTGCGTCTGACCTTGACAGAAAGCGTATCCCCATCACCATATTCAAGTACAAGATTTTTGCCATTCAGATCTGTTCTGCCGTTTACTGTTAGGATACCTAGTGACGTAGGATCTGCCACTTGGCGGTAAGTCACTACCACACTATCCGCCCCACCAGTCGAGTCCTTTACCCTGTAGGTTATAACCTCACCATCTTGAATATCAAAAGGCGCATATCGGATGATTGTATCTTGATTGGTGGTTGCTGTGGCAACCATTTTTGATTGACCAGTTCGGAAAGACGAAAAGCGTGGTTTTTTGCCAAACTTAGAGATCTGTACCTTCAGGGTATCCGCGCGACGAAAGCTAACTGTTTGCACTTTACCGCCGGGTGTCGCCCCCCCATTCACCGCCACAAGATTAATGGTTGGCCCTCCAACAGTAGCTGGCACAACAGGGTCATCATTTCTTCGACAGGCACCTAGGCCAATCAGAAACAAACAAAAGAATAAGATGGACCGCAGTCCAAGGGATAAAGTCGTAGAGGCCACAGCAAAGGCTAAAAAGTTACTGTAATAGTAAAAAATACAATTACTAAAAGCAATAGCTAGCCAATACTATTCTGCCAGGCGCACAAAATTTTCATGAAGGGAGCCTTCACCCACGGGTATGAAAGGGTAAATTTGGTTAGCAATCAAAATAGCCCCTCTTATGACTCCGCAGGTAGAATTCCCCCAGATCTTTGACCGTTGTGCAGGCCTTGACGTGCACAAGGATTCAGTAGTTGTGACTGTCAAAGTTAATCAGCAGAGTGATACTACCAGAACCTTTGGCACTTTTACTAAGGACTTAAAGGAACTAGCTCAATGGTTACTTGAGATGAAGGTTACCCATCTTGCCATGGAGAGTACTGGCGTATACTGGAAGCCTGTTTTCAACATTCTGGAGGACAACTTCCATGTGATTCTTGTCAATGCTCGGCATATCAAGTACGTGCCTGGGCACAAAACGGATGTCCTCGATAGTGCTTGGATTGCTAAGCTGCTATCCTCTGGCCTTCTCAAGGGTAGCTTTATTCCACCGCAAGAAATCAGGGAGATGCGTGATTTGCAACGCCTAAAGAAAAAAGCGGTCGGTGAGCGGATATCTGTCCGCAATCGGCTTCATAAGGTCCTCGAAGATGCCAATATCAAGCTTGGTAGTGTCGTTAGTGACGTCTTTGGCGTCACGGGTTGGGGAATTATTTGTGCCCTTATCAGCGGCGAAACTAGACCTGAGGAGCTCATTAAGCTCGCTAAGGGAAGCCTCAAGAAAAAGGCGATTGAGTTGGCAGATTCACTTGAATGTCGCTTAACAAACCATCACAAGTTTCTTCTCGAGTTTCACAAACAACAACTGGAACAGATCCAACACAACATTGATCTCCTAGATCGTCAGCTTGAAGCCTACCTTCAAGCTCATACCACTCAAGTGGAACTGTTGGAAACTATTCCAGGCGTAAGTCATGAAACTGTTAAGGGGATCGTTGCCGAGACAGGCTTCGACATGAGTGTCTTTCCATCAGCTCAGCATTTGGCTTCCTGGGCGGGAGTTTGTCCCGGAAACAATGAGAGTGCTGGCAAGAAGAAAAGCAGTCGAGTTACACATGGAAATAAGGCATTGAAAACTGCACTAGTCGAAGCAGCTTGGTCTGCTACCCACATGAAGAACGGATGGCTAAAGGACAAATACTATGCCATAGCAGCAAGAAGAGGCAAACGAAGGGCCTTGATTGCTGTGGCTCACAAAATCCTTAACGCTGTCTACCAAGTACTCACAAATGCTGTACCGTACCAAGAGCCAATCGCTTTTGCTACTAAAAGAAATTGAGGTCGTGTTTTTATTGGTTCCTCAGAGACCGTCACAAAATTGACTGAATCCACTAGGCACCCACGGTTGTTGCACTAAGCACGTAGAAAAAATTCTTATTGTCTACTAGTGGATTTTTAAACCTCAGAACTATTCTCAAGGGTATCATGCTAGGACTTTCAGAAAAAAAAGCCCCCAGACCATCCGGCAGCCATTGGCTTTATGGATAGGCGACTGAGGGCTCACTTACACCTGGTAAGGTCTTTGGTTGGATCTAGGGATGGCCTAGTCCTACCTACTTATTTGGTCTTAGCCGAAGCCACTAGGGCTTGGCTACTGTTCTGGCTAGGGGTGATGACAGCATAACGCTTGACACGTGGGGTATAGTAGCGTGGCTGGCTGTCAAATTTGCTACTGGCCCGCGAATAAGATGGTTTACCGGTTTTGCAGCTATCGAGTGACAAGAGACTGATGATGGCAACAAGGCCCAAAAGCATAAGGCGGCTTGCGGAAGCAAAAAAAGTAGGTTTGATCGGAGTGGTTTGTGTGCGTTGCATAAGCTGGTGTGTGGTACGGTGGGCTCTGGTAGGCCCAATTGGAAAACAGAATGGTGGCGTCGGATGGGAAATTGGTTTGGTAGAAGTGGTGCTAGATCAAGGGTTTATCTGGATATTGGCCTGTAACTGGCTGACGAAATAATGGTCAAGTACCAGAGCCGACCGCATTATGAACAACGTCCCCGAGGCGCCCCAGCCGCTACTAAACCCTGAGGCCCAGATAGCTGCCTTACTGTTGGTATATCCGTCTTTGGCACCATTGGTAACCACCTTTGGGCTGCCAGAAGTCAAATTTTTGGAGCAGGCCCCCTTTGAGGCTCTTGCTACCGCTATTGTTCATCAGCAGATAAGCACCAAAGCAGCCACCACCATCACAAACCGTCTCTGGGAGCGCTGCGAAGACAGACTGGAGCCAACCACCATTCTTAACCTTAGTGATGAAGACTTGCAAGGGGTCGGGATCAGCAAACAAAAGCGCGGTTACCTCCGGAGTCTAGCCCAACATTTCCTCGATCATCCTGAGCTTATTACCCAGTTGCATACCCTAGACGATGCAGCGATTATCCACTCCTTGGCCCAGGTTAAGGGCATAGGTGTTTGGTCGGTCCAGATGTATTTGTTGTTCGAGCTCTGGCGACCTGACGTTTGGCCCTTGCATGACCTCGGAATCCAGCGAGGTGTTGGGCGCTACATGGGTCTAGACGACAAGGCTACTCCAACTCAGGTTGAGGCATTTGGGCAGCCTGCGGTCGGGATGCGGTCGTTGTTGGCCTGGTATATGTGGCGGTTATCTTCCAAGAAACAGACAGATTCCCCCTGAGTAGAATAGAGCCTACATTGGGCTAAAAGTTTTGTCCGCTCCACCTATAACAGCCTATATATCAATCAATCAGACGGCTTCCGAATTTGGCTACCTAGGCACTTGGTTGGCCATCGGAAAGTTTCTGATACTCCCCCTTCAGATGCGCCAATGCCTCACGCACGTGTGTGTCTATCGCCAAGAAGTTCTCGACCACGAGTTTAACAACATGGTTGGCGTCCAGCACGTAGGTAATACGTTTGGCAATCGGCAAGAATAGAACCTTGGCTTTGTAGGCTTCAGTCACCTCGCCAGTCAGATCACTCAGGAGGGTGAACGGCAGCTCATACTTGCGCTGGAACCGACTATGCGACTCAACCGAGTCAGTACTGATACCGACTACTGGTATGCCCCATTCAGCCAGATCCTGATAATTGTCCCGAAAAGCGCACGCCTCCATGGTACAACCTGGCGTGAAGTCTTTTGGGTAGAAGTAGATGATGCCGGGCTTGTTCGCCCAGTCTTCCGAGAGCTTGAATGTTGTTCCATCTGCACATTTCAAGGCAAAATCAGGTGCCTTTGTCCCTACTGTCAACGCCATAAAAGATGTATTTTATTCCGCCCAAGATGGCTTTTTCAGCATGATGATGGGCAGGGTACTACTCCACCCACTGGGGGTGGCAATGCCAAATCAAAATAAACTGTACTGACCTAACAACTAGGTGACCTGCCGATTAGTTTAGCGTCCTGATAGGTTCTGCTAACATGTAGGACATAAAATGCTCGGGCCAGCCTCGCTGATATGACGGATAACATCAAACTTGATACCAATATTGTATGGGCACCTGGCTTTGCCGCATTGGCAGATGCCCTCAGCCATTTTTTAACAGACCTATCACCTACCAAGGTGATGGTGGTGGCAGATTTCGGCAGCCATACACATTGTTATCCATTGCTTCAGCAAATGTTGCCCGAGCATGGTTTGGTTGTCCTGCAAGGAGGCGAGCACCATAAAGACATGGAGGCCCTAGGGGATATCCTGAATGCACTGGCCAACCTGAAAGCCGATCGGCATAGTTTGGTGATTAACCTTGGTGGTGGCATGGTAGGTGATGTGGGTGGCATGGCCGCTGCGATGTACATGCGTGGTATCCAGTTCCTGAACGTACCCACAACGCTGCTCGCCATGGTCGATGCCTCGGTTGGAGGCAAAACAGGGGTTAATTTTAATGGTATCAAAAATCTAGTCGGGAGTTTCCGTTTGCCAACCATGGTCCTGATCTCTCCCATCTGGCTGAGTACTCTGCCCGAGCGTGAAATCAAGGCGGGGTTGGCCGAAATGCTCAAACATGGTCTGATTGCTGATCCCGTAGGTTTTGCAGAGTTAGCGCTAGCCATCCAGGCCTTAGTTATCCCAAGGCGGCCATTACATGAGCTGGAGTTTGCGTACTGGATCCCGCACAGTGTCAAGATCAAGGCAGCGATTGTAGCTGAGGACTTTGAGGAAATAGGGCCACGTAAACAGCTCAACCTTGGGCATACCGTCGCTCATGCGCTGGAGGCTGAGGCCCAAAAAGCACCAATCACCGATATCCTACATGGCGAAGCCGTTGCGCTTGGTATTTGGGTCGAGGCTATTCTGGCTTATCGAATGCTAACCTTGCAGAGGGAGGAACTGGAGTCGATTGAGCAGGCATGTCTTGCGCTGGTGCCGGACCAACAATTAGAGGTATTGATCCAAGCCCATCCGGATGACTTGATCCTGACCATGCTCATGGACAAAAAAAACAAGGATGGGCAAATCAGAGCTGTGCTGCTACGCAAGATCGGCGAGACGCTGATTGACCGACCAGTAACCATACCCGAAATGCAGTGGGCTATCAGCAAGGCGCAAGAAAGGGCCAAGCTCATGCTA
The DNA here is from genome assembly GCA_947464365.1 of Cytophagaceae bacterium. Taxonomy (GTDB): domain Bacteria; phylum Bacteroidota; class Bacteroidia; order Cytophagales; family Flexibacteraceae; genus CANHWS01. The sequence goes on from CANHWS010000002.1 coordinate 42,180, forward strand.
CAAAATCGCCCAAAACCAACTGATCAATAAATACGCTTGAGGTCCCCACGCACTTTGTATAGGGTCGGACCTTGGAAGGTAACCTTTTCGGTGCCGCTCAGCATGTAGGCTGCCAAGGCGGGTTTGCCATCATGTTCGGTGAAGACGAGCTCCAACTCTTGGTCCCCATCGTTGAGCATACTTTGTTTTTGCAGACTGGCCTTGAGCTGTAACGGGTGCCGGTCTTGATCAAGAACGATGGTCAAAGAGCGTACTGGCAGGTCATCCCGCTGAGCCGTATAAACCAGGGTGGTACCGCGCTCTACTTTGCTGCTATCAAGTTTATATAGTCCAAGCCAGCTAGGTTTGTTGATGTCTGCCAAGATAAAAGGATCCAGCTCGTGGTGCCAGTTAAGGGTATCAAGTGTGGCACTTAGGGCAACTCCGTTCAGGATACCACTTTTATAGACCGATACTTTGGATGCTTCAAGCGTCTGGATCTGTCCTTTTACTAGCCCTGCGACATCATAATAGCGATGGCTGCCCGTTGTGTCTGGTGCAGTGCATCCACTAATCAGAAAGCTGATAAGGCAAAAGCAGGCCAAGAATGGCCAATTATGCAGGGTCCTAAAAATGCTGGTCGATTTCATCATGGTTTGGCGACAAAGGTAGGCAGTAGGGCGGATGTTTTGGCACCCTCCTGAAACCCAAGCCAACAGGACCCATAACACACCATCCTCAAGCCTGATTATTGGGCGATGAGCTCGGCAATGCTGGCATGCTTTTTCTCTTGGCCTAAATAGGTATGATAATGATCAAGTCCTGCCAAGATGTTGTAGACGATCTCCTTTTCTTGCTCGGACACACCACGATAGACCAAGGCATTCATCTTCGTGAACTGGGCGTAACAATCGGCCAAGATCTCATAACCTTGAGCAGTTACCACCACGATTTTTTTGCGTTTATCTGTCGGGCTTGGCTCCTCGGTCATCATCCCGAGTTTGATCAGGCGATTAATGATCTCGATACCACCTGTATACTCGCTCATGCCAGCTGCAATGAGTTCGCTTTTACTGGGGTTTTCGAAGTTGGTAGCTAGGCTGAGGTACATAAAGTCTTCTACATTGCGCAAGCCCATAGGCTCCAAGATTTTGCGCATGTAGTGGTTGGCATGGCGAAACATCCTGCGAAAAAGCATGCCTAACCTGGCCTCGACAGGTTTATGCTCGTGCCAGCGGCCAGTGCCGGGCAATGCTGGTGCATCGCCGTAAGGCAACCGCGAAAGCCGCTCTGACAAGCTCATTAGCTTTTGAAAATCGGCCTCCATAATGCCCGCGGCAACCCAATCGGTAACGCCACTGCTAGGACTTCCTGATAACAAAGCAGTAGTTGCCAACCTTGGCTCAGCTTCTGTGGCCGAGTTCTTGCGGTCAGACCTAGCCAGCCAAGTACCAAATCCAGCTAGGTCTGACATAGGATGATCGGCTTTGTAGGCTGCAAATTGCCGCATCAATTCGGAGGCTTCGTCGAGGTGTGTGGGCTTATTCATACGCTTAATACAGAACAAAAGTACGGTTTCGTAGTTTCAGAAACAGCAACTTTACCCAAAATCTAGTCACAATTGGTGCCAAATGGATTGAAAAGGGCACATAAACTACAAAAATATACTACATAAACCTATAATGTTTGCGTAGTAATTTTTGACCCAATATATTTGCCACATCATGCCAGCAACTAGCAAAGCTACCCAGTCCGACGCGGCCGCCCATGTGGCGGAGGTCATCAATGCCAATAAATCGTTCAAGAGCGGCGACCAGACCATTATGGCGCTCCAGTCCACCAATCTGGTGGTCAACAAAGGTGATTTGCTGCTCATCATCGGGCCTAGCGGATCTGGCAAGACTACGCTGTTGTCCTTGCTTGGTTGCGTGATTTACCCTACAGAAGGCAAAGTTCTGATCAATGGGGTTGACACCACAAAGCTCAACGACAAACAAATGGCCGCCCTCCGCCTTGATCAGATAGGCTTCGTGTTCCAGAACTTTAATCTGATCGCTCCTCTAACTGCTGAGCAGAACGTGATGCTACCGCTTCAGTTACAAGGCAAAAAAGGTGCAGAGGTGGATGAGCGTGTCGATGCAGCTCTGAAACTAATGGGTATGGGACACCGCAAAAAATCGATGTCCAAAAGCCTGAGTGGGGGCGAGCAGCAGCGTATTGCCATCGCCCGTGCCTTGGTTACACAGCC
>CANHWS010000003.1 GCA_947464365.1 Cytophagaceae bacterium
CAAACGCCGTTACAAATGGTACTGGTGCCCATCCACACCGTGGGTTCTGCACCTTTACATATGTGCTATCGGGCGAGATTGAACATTTTGACAGTAAAGGGCATCATGGAGTAGTAAAGGCGGGCGGCGGCCAGTGGATGAAGGCGGGTAATGGCATCATCCATGATGAGCGACCAACGCTAGAAATGCTCAGGAAGGGTGGGATTCAACAAGGTTTTCAGCTCTGGATCAACCTGCCTGCCGCCCAAAAAAATGATGAGCCAGCCTATCAACCCCTGCACCCAGAAGATGTTCCAGAAGTCACCTTGACGGATGGTACAGTCGTTAGGGTACTGATTGGGACTTTTGCTGACAAAACCTCACCAATTCCAACCTATACACCCCAGGCGGTGCTGCATGTTAGGTTAGCTGCAAAGTCAACAATTGACTTACCACTTAATCAGGGTTGGCATACCGCTATCTACCTCGAAAGTGGAGACGTAATCATTGCAGAGCAGGACGTATCTGGGCCTAAGATGGTCACTGTCAGTAAGGCAGGGGAGGTTGTTAACCTCCAGAACGATCATGACCATGTTCAGGATTTGTTTGTCCTGACAGCACTGCCACTTGAGGAGCCTTTGTTGGCGCATGGCCCTTTCGTGATGAACGATGAGGCAGGCATTATGAAGGCTTATCGAGATTATGAACAAGGCAAGTATGGCCAGATTAGCTATAACTAGGTAGACTATGCGTTTGCTAGGCCTATACAATAGACCTAGCAACAGTTGAATCAAAAAGGGCAAGAGATCGATTTCGTCTCTTGCCCTTTGGGCTTAATATCAATAGGCTAGCTCTGGTCAATGGGCTTCTTCTACTTGTTCTGCTGTGGTGTCGTAGGTCTCGATCACAGGTAGCCAGTTCGGGAAAATGGTCAGGTGTTTCTCAAGGACCAGTTTGTAAATTAGGTCCCGCAGCTCTGCAATATTTGTCTTCTCGGTGGCAGATATAAAGACGGCATGGCGGCCCTGATGATTCATATAGGTCGCCTTCAGCTCCTCAAGTGTTGGCTTGACAGGCACCTCGATCGAGTGCCAACCTAGCACAGGGTCATAAACATCAGGCAGCTCCTCTGGTGCCTCGATCTTGTAATTGTCGATCTTGTTGAAGACAAAAATAGTAGGTTTATCAACAGCTTTGAGGTCCGATAAAATACCCTGCACAACATCCATTTGTTGCTCAAACTGTGTGTGGCTCAGGTCCACTACATGGACCAAGATATCAGCCTCGCGTACTTCGTCTAGGGTTGATTTGAAACTCTCGATCAAGTGGGTAGGCAGTTTCCGAATGAAACCAACCGTATCAGTTAGCAAAAATGGCACTTGGTTGAGGACCATTTTGCGTACCGTGCTATCGACGGTGGCAAAGAGCTTATTTTCTGCAAATACCTCGGACTTGGCTAATAAGTTCAGGATGGTGCTTTTGCCTACGTTGGTATACCCCACCAAGGCGATACGAACAAGTTGTTCCCGATTTTTGCGCCGGGTGACATTTTGTTTATCGATTTCGTCCAGCTTGGTTTTGAGGAAACTTATGCGGTCGTTAACAATCCGGCGGTCAGTTTCAAGCTCTTTTTCACCAGGGCCACGCATGCCGACCCCGCCTTTTTGTTTACTCAAGTGGGACCACATGCGGGTCAAACGTGGCAGGAGGTACTGGTACTGAGCTAGTTCGACCTGTGTTTTTGCTTGGGCCGATTGTGCCCGTTGGCTGAATATATTAAGGATAAGAAGGCTGCGATCCAAGATTTTGATCTTCAGCTCAGCCTCCAAGAACCGAACTTGGGCAGGTGTGAGGTCATCATCAAAAACCACCATGTCAACGCCAGAGGCCTCGACCATTTGTTTGAGGTCTTCCAGTTTGCCCTTGCCGAGGTAGCTTCTTCGTTCTGGACGCTCTAGGTTCTGGGTAATGCGCCCTATGGTCACGATGCCAGAAGTTTGGGCCAAAAACTCCAGCTCGTTGAGGTACTCTTCTGTTTGCGCCATGGTCTGCCTTTGTGGGCTCACTGCTACGAGTATGGCGCGTTCGGGGATACCTGCGGTGGAGAATAGCTTCTTTTCTATCATAGTGTACTTGGGGAGCGGTGTAAATGCTGTTAGCCTACAAAGGTAGGATGTTTGGGTCGCATCCTAATGCCAACATCACAATAGCCGCACCAGACCTTTGGAGAGATTGGCCTACTTTTGTACTCATTTCCTAAGCTTGCATGGTCCGTCGTTGTACAATGACCAAAGGGCCATTTTAGTTGAAACCAAGACCAGCCCACAACACCTTATGTCCGAACGGTATCTCGATGTCCAAGAGTTTACTTATGAACTACCAGATGAGCGCATTGCTCGTTATCCACTTGCTGAGCGTGATGCTAGTAAGTTATTAATCTATAGTGAGGGGAAGATTGCAGAAAAAACTTTCAGGTCCTTGCCAGATGTATTGCCAGATAATAGCCACTTGGTGTTCAACAACACAAAGGTGATTGCAGCCCGGCTTCTGCTTTCAGACGGACTGGATCTTAAAGCTGAGGTGTTTCTGTTGGAGCCAGCCCAGACCGAGGGATCCCTGGAGCAGGCCATGACCAAACAAGGCCATACGATTTGGCATTGCATGGTCGGTGGCCTCAAGAAATGGCGCAAGGTCAACAAGACGATCATGTCAACTGCAACAGCAACGCCCACGGCAGAGGATGACTTTTCGGGCGAAATCACCTTGAGTGCTACATTGTTGGCCGACAGCATCGAACCTACCGTGCAACTGTCTTGGCTTCCGGCCCACTTGCCATTTGGTAAGGTCTTGTCTGTCATCGGGAATATCCCTTTGCCTCCTTATCTCAAGCGGCAGGCAGATAAGCATGATGCTGTGACCTATCAGACGGTTTATGCCAAACACGAAGGTGCCGTTGCAGCCCCAACTGCTGGTTTACACTTTACAGAGCGGGTTTTGGCCGATCTCAAAACCAAAGGACACCAGCGATCAGAGGTTACACTCCATGTGTCAGCCGGGACCTTTGCCCCGATCAAAACCACCAATGCCCTAAGCCACGCAATGCATCGTGAGCTAGTAATCGTGGAGCTAGAGACCTTACAGACCCTGTCGACTGCAACTGGACCTATCATCCCGGTTGGCACAACAAGTATGCGGACTTTAGAGTCGCTCTATTGGTTTGGGGTTCAGGTCATGATAGGGCAAGGTCCTGAGCAGCCAGGTGTTTTTATGGTTGATCAGCATTTCGCCTACAGCCTAAGAGCTGATACCCTACCTGATTTCAAGACTAGTTACGAAGCCCTAGTTGTTTATGCGACCGACTTCGGACTAAGCCAGATAGTTGGGCAAACAGAAATCTATATTTATCCTGGCTATGAGCTAAAGGTGTGTAGGGGTATCGTAACTAATTTTCATCAACCTGGCAGTACGTTAATGTTGTTGATCGCGGCCCTTGTTGGAGACAATTGGCGCCAGATCTATGACTATGCCCTCCGGAACGATTTTCGGTTTCTCAGCTATGGTGATAGTAGTCTTCTCCTTGCCGAATAAGGCATTTTTTGTGACCTGATTTGGCCCAAAGAGGACTAATAAACACCCTAGGCCATTAACTACTAACGCCGTTGTTCCGATTGTTGATAAACAACAAGACCAAAAAACCTAAGACCATAATTCCGATGGCCCAGTTGCCATAGGTCTTCCATACTTTGTTTCTGTCTAGGCTTTTGAGCCAGTTATTTCGTTCCTTGAGATCAGCATAAAACGGGTCAGTAGTGCCACCATATGCATCGGTTGGCTCATGACTTGCCCCTTCTACCTTGATTCGGGTGCTGCTAACCAAGGTGTCATACCGATTGGTCATGGTGTTAAAGAAAACCCATTGGAAACCCTCGCCAAGATTGTAGATGCCTGGTTCTTGCGGGATGATGTTATAGATATAGGTCCGCTCGCCAGTTACCTTGCCTAGGCTACGATAGATGCTCTGGACACTGCTGGGTTTGTAAATGTCAAAGGGGATCCCCGGGGGCACTTCAGGAGGTTTGATAGCTGTGATGTTGCCTTCTCCCCTAATACTGAACTTGTAGGTAAAACTTTTGCCGGTCCGCTGGCGGGTTTTATTCACAAACTCAGCAAGGCGAAAGGCTCCGACGGGCACAAGGCCTTTAAGGGGGTGTTCAGGCAGGTCCTGAACAGCAATTCTGAGCGGCTGGGTGGCATAGATCCGAAAATCACGCTTGTTGTTTTCGTCGATGGTATAGGCTTGGGTGTTGCTAAGCATCTTGAGGCTCACTGGCGCAAACGTGATGGGCTCCGAATTTAGTGGGAAGTAGGTGGCTTGGTAAATCTTGAACTGACTGTAACGTCTGCCCTTGATCTTAACGGGGATTTCCTGAATCTCGGTGATGCCAAAGTCCTCCTCCCAGCAATTCGCTGGTTTAAGGTCTTGGGCCATTGCCTGGAGCTGCTCTGCAACGTTATAGAAATCAAGCTCTTGGGTGTTATTGTCGGCTACATAAAGGGCCAAGGTAGTCGTGAACCCTTGGCCGACATAAACCTTATTGCGGTCGGCACTTAGGGCAAAAAAAACATTGCCTCTCGGTTCCAGGTTGTCGATCTCGTCGGTCGTTGTTTGTGGGATGCTACCCGTTTGTGCATCATTGATCGACGGGACGGCCCCAGTACCATCGCTGACCGTCAGCTGAGTGCCAGGACTTGGGATCAGCTTGCCGTTTGCCTTGAGTTTGAAGGGAGGCAACGTATAGATGCCCGGCTTTTGCGGACTGTAGAACTGGATGAAACTATAGACAGTTGTGTTCTCGCCGTCCGCGTTTTGGGTATAGGTATTGTTGCTGGTCCCGGCCTTGATAAAGCCAGGGATGTCAGGGAATGCACCGTATTGCTCGAGGGCCACAGTATTGCACTGCAAGGTGATGCTGAATTTGTCCCCCATGGTCAACATTGAGCTCCCTAATTTTATAGTCACCTCTTGGGCGATTACCGTATTAAATGAGAGCAAAGTGACAAAAAATGTCCAGAAAATGCGGTGCATCGGCACGGCAATTGCTTGATTATTTTGTCTGGCTATCATTCTTGGTTGCTTAGATCTGATTTCCACTGATTGTTTTACCTGTTAACACCCGACGACTATGCTTACCTACGTAAAGGAGATTTTACAAAAGGTCAGCTTTGACCCCAAGTTATTCGAAAAAGAGCTGCGCAAAGCGATAAAAGCGCTGTCTCCCAACGAAATAACCGAGTTCAGGGCATGGTGCTACGCACGCTTTAGTGCTGCCTACCACCACATTCTGGACCAGACCTTTGGTCAACAACTGGCCTACTAGTAGGACCATAGGCAATCATGGCCTATGATAATGGGCAGCCTAAAGATACTTATTCGTATCGGTAGGCTGCTCATTTTTTGTTTATAAGGGCCTATGATTGGCCTGTTTCGGTAGGGTTTAGGGATCTGGCAGCTGCCTTACTGATGTTGTCCTCCAGCTTCTGGAATCCGGCACGTTGCACTGCCGACTGGCCTTTGCGCAGACCGAAAACCTGATCAAACACCTCCTTCGTGATCTCCCGAAATCCAGAATAATGTAAGGCCTCAAGGCCATCATTGGCGGCAAACCGAGGCTCCTGATGCGGTTTGCTAAATCGGTTCCAAGGGCATACGTCTTGGCAAATATCACAGCCGAACGCCCAACCCTCAAGTTGTCCTGACCATTGATTGGACATGGCCTCCTTGAGCTCGATTGTCAAGTAACTGATACATCGGCTACCATCTACAATAAAAGGTTCGGTAATGGCATCAGTTGGGCAGGCATCAATGCATCGGGTACAGGTGCCGCAATAATCCTTGATTGGGCCATCTGGCATGAGATCCATATCCGAAATCAGCTCAGCTATAAAATAGAAACTGCCTCCCTGTTTGTTGATCAGGTTTGTATGCTTACCAACCCAACCAAGCCCAGCTTTTGCTGCCCAGACTTTTTCCATAACTGGGGCGCTATCCACAAATATTCGACCATTGATCTCGCCAACTTGGTCCTTGATCATTAGCAACAGCTCATGCAGCTTATCCTTTATGACGGTATGGTAGTCTTCACCATAAGCGTATTTGCTTATCCTCACTCCCTGGTCAGGTAGGGGAGCATCGGGGTAGTAGTTATACAGGAACGAGACCACCGACTTTGCCCCATCTACCAGTAGCCTTGGGTCTAGTCTTTTGTCAAAATGATTGGCCATATAGGCCATTTTGCCATGGTAATTCTGGTCTAACCACTTTTCAAGTCTTGGGGCTTCGGCCTCTAAGTAATCGGCTTTGCTGATTCCGCAAAAGTCAAACCCAAGGGCTTTGGCACTAGCCTTGATGATGGCCGCATTGCGTTCGGCCACTAAGGTTTGATGATTGACCATTGACTTCGGCTCAGTAGCCCTAAAGCTCTAGTTGACAATCATTTCGGGGATTTCGCCTTCGACGATCAGTTTGCCTTCTGTAGCTGCGATGATATCCTCAACACTGACGCCTGGTGCACGCTCCAATAGCTTAAAACCACCCTCTGGCAAGACATCCAGGACAGCCATATCACTCACGATCTTCTTGACGCAACCTAGGCCAGTGATCGGTAGGCTGCAGGACTTGAGTAGCTTGGATTTGCCATCCTTACTCTTGTGCTGCATGGCAACGATAATATTGTCCGCACTAGCGACCAAGTCCATGGCCCCGCCCATCCCTTTGACCATTTTGCCTGGCACTTTCCAGTTAGCGATGTCACCATTTTCCGATACCTCCATTGCCCCAAGGACTGTGAGGTTAACGTGGCCTCCACGGATCATCCCGAAACTCTCTGCAGACGAAAACAACGAGGATCCGTCCTGCATCGTAACAGTCTGTTTGCCAGCGTTGATTAGGTCAGCGTCTACCTCATCCTCAGTTGGGAAGGGACCAATGCCGAGCAAGCCGTTCTCGGACTGCAGCACGATATTCAGTCCTTCCGGCACATAGTTAGCCACCAAGGTCGGAATTCCTATGCCGAGGTTAACATAGAATCCGTCTTGCAGTTCTTGGGCAATACGTTTGGCAATGGCGTGTTTGTCAAGCATTGATGTGTGATGATCGAGGTTTGGTGTAGGTGGTGTGGTTTGTCAATCCGATAGCAAAAAATAGGGTTGTTTTCGGATAGGCAGGGTTGTCCTAAGCTAAATCAAGCAGCCGGCGCATTCTCTGGTTTGGAGTCATCGGGTCCGTTAAATGCTCCTTTACTGAACTTGTTGGCCCAGATAACCCAGAAGATGAATATGACGATATAGACTACTAGCTGAAATGTGTACTTATGGTGGAAGTCGCTAACAGACTTATCATACCGAACGATGACCTCTGATAATAGAGCTATCCGGATGATGTTTACCCAATAGATAGCAAAGACCCCTAAAGGTACATACCATAATTTGGCACGGAACGGACCAGGAAAGGCAATAATGAAGGCTGCAAACAGATACATCAGTACAAGACCGTTACATCCGTTTTCGATCACAACATAGGGTCTGTTGTTGATGTAGATGTACCATTGGTAGGACCCAACAGCGTTAGGAACACCAACAGAACGGGCATCAGTGCCATAAGACCTCATTACTGCACTCCCGACCTTGGAGATATTTTCTGTCAGAACATTATTGACGGCATCGGATGCGCCGTTAAATGTCGAGGCTCCGAAAGCCATCCAGATAAGGTAAAAGGAAAGCGCTTTGGCCAAAAACTTGGTTAGCGGGGTTTGTTTGTGCCAATAGGCTAGAAGATCGTTCATGATGCGGCCAGTGTATCAGGTTCGGCATGCAGACGACAACACGTCATCCATCCGGAGTTGAAGTGGTAAACATACAAAACCCTAATCAATGTTGCCGCACCAATGTCGGCTACTTGACTAGGGTTAATGTTGAGATAATGTTAGGACATCATGCCCAAATGGACTGTTATGGTACCTATTGGGCAATAGCCACACCACTGGCAGTGAACTCGAGGTAACGCTCAGGCTTAGTAATAGCAGCAATCTCTGCTTTCGATTTGCCTTCTTCCTTGGCTTCTTTCTTGAGGTCGGCTACTGAGTTGACCACCCAATGGCTGATGCCGTCGGCAACTAAGGTTTTGCCCTCGAGGCCAGATGTTGGTACGAAGAATTTGTAGCCTTTGAACCTCATCGTTAGCTGCTCGTTGTTGGGTGCCTTTATGCTGACCCAGCAACCTTTGTTGGCACAGCTCTCAATGATTTCGCCTGTAATGCGGGTCTGGAGTGTGTCTTCGTCCTTCTGGCCTTCGGTCTTGGCCAGGAGATCGGCCGTAGAGATGGCATCAGTGGTTGCAATGCTGTCACCATAGTACTCGTACTTAACCGCAATAGGCTCTGGCATAGTGGCAGCAGCGGAAGTTGCCGAGTCCAGCTTGGTTTCGACAGCTGGTTCTTGCTTAGCACAGGACATAATAGTGGCCGCAATCGCGATGGCCATCAGAGATTGTTTGATCATGGTCGGGATGCCCGTAGGCGCTTAAAAAAGTTTGAGGTGGACTAGGTCGTTAAAACAGGTTTCCTAGTGGGTTTACGGGAACTTAGGGTACTTGCTAAAGTCTGGTTTGCGTTTCTCGAGGAAAGCGTTTTTCCCTTCTTTGGCCTCGTCGCTTAGGTAGTAGAGTAGGGTGGCGTTACCGGCCAACTCCTGGATACCGGCTTGTCCATCGAGCTCAGCATTGAATGAGCTCTTGAGCATTCGTAGCGCCAATGGGCTTTTTTCGAGTATTTTATTGCACCAGTCGATGGTGGCGTCCTCCAGCATCTCTAGTGGAACTACTTTGTTAACGAGACCCATGTCGAGGGCTTCTTGAGCGTTGTATTGGTCACACAGGAACCAGATCTCGCGGGCTTTTTTCTGGCCAACAATGCGAGCTAGGTAACTGCTACCAAATCCGCCATCAAAGCTGCCTACATTGGGCCCTGTTTGGCCGAAGCGGGCATTTTCTGCAGCAATTGTCAGGTCACAAACTACATGGAGTACATGGCCACCACCAATGGCCCAACCAGCCACCATCGCAATCACTGGTTTATGGATGGTCCGGATTTGGCGTTGGAGGTCCAGCACATTGAGCCTAGGTACTGTATCCTGACCAATGTATCCGCCATGGCCACGAACACTTTGGTCGCCACCACTGCAAAAAGCTTTGCCACCTTCGCCTGTTAGGATAATGACACCAACTCTTTCGTCCTCACGAGCCATTTCCATCGCGATGATCATCTCACGGACTGTCAGCGGGGTAAAGGCGTTGTGGACATGCGGGCGATTGATGCTAATCTTGGCAATGCCTTTGTAGTAACTAAACTTGATTTCTTCGAAGTCCCTGATGGTTTCCCACTGGTATCTGCTTTCCATATCTTGGTGCTATGTTTATTTACCTCCGTCCTTCTAGGTTTTGGGGTTGCAGTTTTCACAGCAAACAGAGGGCGGTCAACAAACGAAACCACACTTGTAGCCTGATTGTAAATCGCCTTGCAAATAAACGAAATAATGTGGGTAATCGGCCAGCAGTGCCCAAGGTTGGCACCAGGCTACGACCTTTTACCTTACCCAATCCAAAGGACTAGCCAAGATTACTTGGCCTTTGGCATGAGGACATAGACCGACTTGACATCAATTTTTTCGGCTATTTTCATCATCACGACGCTAGGCCGTTCGATCTTGTGATCCTCAAGTACGACGTCAAAATTGCTACGGAGGGTGAGTTTTCCTTTGGCGACCTCTAGGGTGCCAGTTAGGGTACGTTCTTTGGTCACGCCATGCATTGTGAGGGTTCCTTTGGCGTTAACGGTGTAGGTGCCATCCTTCATATAATCCACCTTCTCGACGATTTTGCCCTTGAAGACACCTTCTGGGTACTTTTCGGACTCCATGTAGTTTTCGTTGAAGTGGTCTTCCATCAAGCCATTAGGGAACTTGAAAGACTTCATCGGGATTTTGACCAAAACGTCACCTGTGGCACTATTGATGGCTGCTTGTGCGGTTTTGCTAACAGCACTAATGTCCTCAAGTGGTGTTTTACTGAAGAACGAAATCTCACCAGTTGAGGTAAGATAGACTTGGGATTGGGCCGCAGTTGACCCCAAAAGGACGGTCAGGATTAGCAGACCAAGCAGCGAGAAGCAGTTTTTCATGGATTATAGGATACTGGTTTTATTACGAAGCCAAGTAGGCAGCGGTAAGACTATGGAGCTGCCTTTGATCAGGTTCTTTGACACAATTTAGGAAAATTTGTAACTGCAATCCTAATACTGACCTCTAACGATAACAACCTTAACAAAAAAGGGGGCCCATTCTGCAGATGTGCACCCTCTGGATAATGGATATGACTAGCGTTGCTGATTTAGATCAACCTATTTCTGACCACCCGTGACCTTGTAGGCTACGACTCGGTTACCAAAGAAAGTAGGGACCAAAACCAAGTTCCTGACTTCATCATAACCGATATCGGCAGTATTGTCCTTTACCTCTTCGGTGTCCAGCAATAGCTCGACTTGACAAGGTTTTTTTTCAGATGGTTTGCGACCGGTGATGCCATAGATCTTGCCATGCCAACGGCTAATCAAGAAATGGTCCTTGGTTTGCGGTAGGTTGACGATTCCGTCTCCACCTTCTATTTTCTGGCTAAGGGGCTGCTCGACTGTGTTTTTGCCGTCGTATGCTGTCAGGAATAGTTTGCCAGTCGCCATGTCGATTACTTGTAGGCCATCTGGGCGTGCTAATAGGCCATTGGGTTTAGTAAAGGTGCCAGCAGCGACCAAGGTTGTCACATTTTTGCCGACCACCTTATGGATGACCGATGTCTCCATATCTGACACATAGACGTTACCTTTCTTGTCAACAGCAACGTCGTTCAGGAATTTGGCACCCTCTACCATGATGTAGGCAGTGCGTTTGCCATTCATGACATCAAAAATGGCTATATGGTCGATGTCCGAAACGTAAAGCGAGTTCCCGCTAATGCCCATGCCTTTGGGGGCTGAAACCCCACGACCCCAATAGCGATTAACAATTGTACCTGTTGGGCTAATGACACTAATGAAACCATTGCTATCCTTGTCTGTAGGCTTGCCGTTGATGCAGGATACAAAATAGCGACTCCCATTCGGGTCGGCTAGCACAGACTCGCAGGTTGTAAGGTCTTTGTCGGTTTCCCAAGCTTTTTCGAGTTTGAGGCCTTGGGCATTTGCGACAGGGGCCAGCAGGCTGAAGCCAAAAGCTACAGCGACTGGTACAATAAATTTTAGGGTTAAAGACATGAAAGTGGTTGTTAGTGAACTTGTGTAATGGATATACGAAACGTCTCAGAACAGGTCGTTTTGGCATCGGGCTTAAAGCCAAGGATACATACAGCCTGCAGATGCTACAAAATTAAACCTTATTAGCGCTGATTGTTCGGTACACATGGCAATACGATATTTTCGTGGTTTGAAATTGTAAAGGCAACAATGTTAGTGCTACCTTGGCCTGCAGAAACTTATGAAGCCGATTTTTGAAAAAAACGCGACGGTATATACAGGCATAGCTCCTGGCCGTCTGGACGTGATGGGTGGCATCGCTGACTATAGTGGCAGCTTGGTGTTACAAATGCCAATCAGCCAAACCACGAAAGTCCAGGTCGCCATCAGGCAGGATGGGATGTTTTCGTTACATAGTGACAGCAATGACGAGCGGGTCCATCATTACCAGATCCACCTCAGTGATATCACGCCTACGGATAATGTTGACTATACAGAGGCTCGCAATGCAATAAAGGCTGTTGCTGGGGGCCACTGGGCGATCTATTGCCTTGGTGCCTTTTTGGTGCTGGCCAAAGAACGTGGCATCAAACTTACAGGTGCTGATGTCAAGATCACAGGTAAAGTGCCTCTCGGCAAAGGAGTCAGCAGCAGTGCCGCCCTCGAAATGGCCACACTCAAGGCCTTAGCCGAGGCATATCAGCTTACTTTCGAAGGTACGGAGCTTGCGAGACTGGGCCAACTAGCTGAAAATAGGGTAGTAGGTGCCCCTTGTGGGCTTATGGATCAGTTGGCGAGCTACCATGGGAAACATGGGGCACTTTTGCCGATCACCTGCCAACCGGACATCCTTCATCCACTGCTAGCGTTGCCAAAAGGTGTGCATCTTGTCGGCATTGATAGTGGTGTGCGACATAGTGTAGGCGGCGCCAGCTATGGCGACGTCCGGACAGCAGCCTTTATGGGCTACAGCATTATTGCGCAGTTGCTCGAAACAAAGGTTGAGGTCTTGGAGGCATTTCGCAACACAGGGGATGCCAGCAAATTACCTTATGGTGGATACTTAGCCAATATTTCGCCATCAGACTACGAAATGCGCTACCGATCGGCCTTGCCAGATCGGATCTATGGTCGGGACTTCATCGCGCGCTACAAGGTCTCGACTGATACCGTTACGACCATTGACCCTGCCAAGGAGTACCGTGTCAAGGTGGCTACCCGCCATCCGATTTACGAAAACTACCGCACCAGCCTTTACCGCATGTTGCTAGAGCGGCTATCGGGGGAAGATGCCGACCGCAAAACGATCTTGTGGCAGCTTGGTGAACTGATGTACCTCTGCCATGCCAGCTACAATGCTTGCCACCTAGGTAGCAGTGCTACCGACGAGTTGGTGGAGCGCGTCAAACTCAGGCAGAAAAAAGGGCATGGTGTCTATGGTGCCAAAATCACGGGTGGCGGCAGTGGTGGCACAGTCGTCGTCCTTTGTGATGGTGATCTTGGGCTCGAAACTGCCCATAACATCGCCAAAAGCTATGGCAACGAGCGCGCCATGGACCTGGTTTTCTTTGACTAGCGATTGCCACACCTGACAAGAGCGATACAGATATGTTGTTTGCCGAAATTCCTGGTTTTGAGTCACTAAAGGTGGTACTAACACAGGCTGCGACGAGTGGCCACATTGCCCATGCACAGTTGTTTGCTGGGCAGCCCGGCTCTGCTGCCTTGCCATTAGCCTTAGCCTACACCACCTACATCAACTGCACCGACAGGTCTGAAACCGATAGTTGTGGAAAGTGCCCCAGTTGCGTCAAGTATGGCAAAATGGCTCATCCTGACCTCAACTTTGTGTTCCCGGTGGCTACTAGCAAGGAGGTATCCGAGGCACCCTCATCTGCTTCATACATCAAACAGTTTCGGCAGTTTGTGCAGGATCAGCAATTTGGTGGGCCACAAGAGTGGGGGGCTTTCTTTGGGGCCGAAAACAAACAGCTCAACATCTCTGTAGGCGAGGCACGATACATAATAAGCACCTTGTCCCTTAAGCCCTATGAGGCCAAATGGAAAGTGATGTTGATCTGGCTGCCTGAGTTTATGAACCTAGGTGCGGCCAATGCGATCCTCAAAGTACTGGAGGAGCCAACACCTGATACCTTGTTTATCTTGGTTTCTGAATCGATCGAGAAACTACTACCCACGATCCTGTCTCGGGTTCAGATGATCAGGGTGCCCCCGTTCGAAAACGATCAGGTTGAGCAGTTTCTGATAAGCCATGCAGGCGTACCAGCCCTTGAGGCAAGGACGATTGCGATGCTTTCGGGAGGTTCATTGTCTGAGGCACGCAGGCTAATGCAGGAGGATACCAGCATCTATTATGAGTTATTCACTAGCTGGATGAGATCATGTTATGCGCACAAGTATCCAGAGTTGCTTCAGCAGACTGAGCTATTTGGCAAACTGGGTCGGGAGGGGCAGAAAGGGTTTTTCCAGTATGCGCTCTCGATGTTGCGCGAATCACTTCTGTCCCACGAAGGCGCCCATGACCTGGTCAAGCTACCAGAGCAGGAACTAGGTTTTGTGCGGAAGTTCTCGGCTTTTGTCCATACTGATAACATGCCTGACATCCTTGATCACTTAGGTACTGCCTGGATGCACATCGAGCGAAATGCCAATGCCAAGATCGTGTTCTTTGACACAAGTCTTTATCTGTGTCAGCTGCTCCGGATTGCAGCACCTAATTGTGAAGAGGCTTAAGCCACCGTTGGCACGTTCTTATGACGGCCCCTGCTAATATTCGGTATTTTAAGCCAACTTTGTCCCCTTATCAATCGGACTAATTTTCATATCCGTCACATGGATTATACCCTGTCCAACGACCATTTGGTTGTCGGAATCAAACGCAAAGGAGCTGAGCTCTGTAGCATCAAACAGACTGGCTTTTCAGACCAGTCTTTCGAATACATCTGGCAGGCTGAGCCTGCTGTCTGGGCACGTCATGCCCCGATCTTGTTTCCGATTGTGGGCAAGCTCCGAAAGAACGCCTATACTTGGAAGGAAAAAGAGTACTACCTCCCGCAACATGGTTTTGCGCGCGATATGGACTTCGATCTCTTAAACCAGACCGAGACCACCGCAGCTTTCCGTTTGGTGGCAAGCCCCGCTTCCCATACAAACTACCCATTTGATTTTGAACTCATTATCAGCTACACGCTTGATGGTAACAAAGTCCTGACCAGCTGGGAGGTCAAGAACCAAGGCCAAGGACCGATGCCGTTCAGCATTGGTGCCCATCCTGGGTTCAATATCAATGTGCATGAAGGCGAGACAATCGAGGATTATTCAATAACGTTTGACAAGCCAGAGCGGGTTCCGAGCTATCAGTTGGAGGCTGGCTTAGTCGCTGGTGTGGCCGAGCGTCATTTCCTCAACCGTGACACCACTTTGGCTCTGACACCAACCATGTTTGACAATGATGCCATCATCTTGCCTGGTTTGGCGTCTGACTTGGTAACACTATCCAATAAAAAAGGTGACTACCGCCTCAGTATCAGCATCGACGGATTCGAGTACCTTGGGCTATGGAGCAAACCTGGCCAGCCATTTATCTGCATCGAGCCTTGGCTTGGGATAGCAGATAGCACAGTCGGTGTGCAGGATATCAGCAAAAAACTGGGCATCAGGATGCTAGAGCCAGCCGCTACCTTCAGCAAAACCTATTTTATCCAGATTGGCTAAGGCAATCAGGAAATATGTCCTCGGGCAATTGGCCTCTATTCGCTCTGCAAGTCCTTTTCAAGGACATGCTAGGATCGTTATATCGTTGGTGGCCAGTTTGTTATTCTTGTCGACTTCGACAAGTCTGTTAGCCCAACCTGGCAGCCGTAGGATGGTGCAGGCCGTGAACGATGCCGAAAAAATGATGAACCAACGGATGTATCAGGAGGCCAAGGTTATCTTGACTGACGTCCTAAAGGTGGACACCTCGATGGCCAAACCGTTTGTGCTAATGGGTAACATCGCTTATCTGGACCAGCAGTTCGGGAAAGCAATCGAGTTGTATCGGCGCTATTTGGCCAAAACGAGTCACCAAAATCCTAAGCCCTATGATGTTATCCTACGACTCTGCAACCTAGAGTTCGAGGCAGGCAACTATGACGAGGCAATGCGTATTTGTAATACCTTGGCACCAGACAGTGTCTCGAAGCCTGAGTTTACGCTGGCTCGTTTCACTGAGCTGCGCAAATGTCGGTGGGCCATCAAAGCAATGAAGGTGCCTAATGGCCAAGCTCCTGAGCTAATGGGGCCGCCTCTGAATAGTTTGCCACTACAATACCTGCCTAGCCTCAGCCCAGACGAACAACAATTTTACTTCACTGGCCGCACTGGCCAAAGAGGCAGTAGTGATGAGGACCTCTATGTAGTCGATAGGTTACCGAATGGGTGGTCCGCACCAAAAGGAATCTCCACCGAGGTTAACTCACCCTACAACGAAGGCGCCTGTACCATTTCAGGAGATGGTAACACCCTGATCTTTAGTGTATGCGAAAGCCCGCTATCCCGCACCGGCTGTGACTTGTTTATGTCTCGCCGCAACCCTGATGGTAGCTGGGGGCGTCCGATCAATATGGATGTTGTCAATAGCAGGTATTGGGACAGTCAGCCAAGTCTCAATGCGGATGGCTCGGAGCTGTTCTTTGCTTCTGCAAGGCCAGGTGGCAGTGGGAAGATTGATATTTGGGTCAGTCGGCTTAACCCCGAAGGTCTTTGGCAAGCTCCTACGAATCTAGGCCCTGTCATTAATACCCCAGAGGACGAAGGCGGGCCACACCTGCATGCCAATGGCAAGAGTTTGTTTTTTGCGAGCAAGGGCCATATCGGACTAGGCGGGTATGACATCTTTGTTGCCGAGCGCGACCCGAATGGTGTTTGGGCAGCGCCACTCAACCTCGGCACGCCACTCAATACCCAGCACCACGAAAGCGCCATTTTTGTCACTGCTAAAGGTACAGAAGGCTACTTAACTAGGGACACGAAGGACCCTCCAACCAGCCACCTGTGGCAATGGAAGGTTCCTGCATGGCTAACGAGTAAAGTGGCTTGTACAGTCCTGAAGGGGAAAGTCGTTAGCGCTGTGGACGGCAAGCCGATAGAGGCAGAGGTAGCAGCTAGTCCTCCAGACGCTAAAGGACAGGTCTATAATGTGATGAGCAACCCGATAACTGGAAAATTTACCCTGGTTTTGCCTGCGACCAAGACTTATGAGCTCCATATTGGTGCCAAAGGCTATATGTTCCAGAGTTGGCAGACCAATGGGCTAGAGCGCAGTTTGCCCGAAAAGACCATTCCACTGCAGCCCATTAAGGCGGCGACTGCCACAGTCTTGGCTCATATCTATTTCCCTACCAATGGATATACAATATTGCCAGAGTCTGAGGCAGAGCTAAGGTACTTGGCGAAATTTCTAAAAACGAACTCGCGCACCAAAGTCAATATTGAAGGTCATACCGATGATGTAGGTAACGCGGCAGATAACCTCAGCCTTAGCCAAAAACGGGCACAAACCGTAGTGGACTACCTCAAAGCGCATGATATTTTTGAAACAAGGTTGACAGCAGTTGGTTATGGCAAAAGCAAGCCAGTTGTCCCTAATACAAACGAAAAGAACCGAGCCAAAAACAGACGGATCAATATGCAGATTACCCCGTTCTGATAAACTAGTTTACATTCCAACCCTTGACCCTCAAACCCGCACCAAAAATGAATAACTTCCTCAAAACCATTGTCTTGGTTCCGATTTTCGGATTGCTTTTGGCAAGTGGTACAAATTCATTAGCCCAGCCCAAACAGGATCCAAAGGCAGGGAACAGCCCACAGGTCAGCACCAAAGCAGACAGTATGGTGGTGGTGACTAGTCATACCATCAACATTGCGGGTAAACAGATCAGCTATAAGGCAAAGGCCGGCTATATGTTATTGAAGGAGGAGTATGGTAAGCCCAAGGCCAAGGTGTTTTACATCGCCTATACGCTAGACGGTGTAGCTGACCCAGCCAAACGACCGATTACCTATTGTTTCAATGGCGGACCTGGCAGCAGCAGTGTTTGGCTGCACATGGGGACCATCGGTCCACGTCGTATCTTGATGAAGGACGATGGCACCCCGACGGCTGTCCCGTACCAGTTAGTTGACAACGAATATTCTTGGCTCGATGCTACAGATTTGGTTTTTATTGACCCAGTCAGCACGGGCTACTCCCAACCAGTAGAGGGTGTCAACAAGGGAGACTTCCATGGTTATAATGAGGACATCACTTCCGTTGGAGACTTTATCCGTCAGCATTGTAGCAACAACTTGCGCTGGGCTTCGCCAAAGTACTTGGCTGGCGAAAGCTATGGTACTACACGTGCCGCAGGCTTAAGTGGCTATTTACAGGACCGATATGGCATGTACCTCAACGGAATTGTGTTGGTGAGTGCTGTACTCAATTTCCAGACCCTGTCGTTCGAGCCGGGCAACGAGCTGCCCTACCAGTTATTCCTGCCAACCTATGCTGCCACTGCTTGGTATCATAAAAAACTTGGCACCCAGTTCTCAGACTTGCCATCACTTTTGCCTCAGGTTCAGCAATTTGCGATGGGTGACTATGCAACTTATCTGCTGAAAGGAGACAACGCCACCGAACAAGAGCATGCTTCGATTGCGGCAAAATTGGCTACCTATACAGGCCTAAGTACCCAATACCTTCGCCAGACCAACAACAGGATCAAGATCTTTAGGTTCACAAAGGAGTTATTACGCACCTCCGGCCAGACGATCGGTCGGTTTGATAGCCGCATCAAGGCCTCCGATGTGGACAATGCGGGAGAGACCTACGAGTTTGACCCTAGTTTCAACTATGCGACATTTGGCCCATATGCTCAGGCAATCAATGACTACTTAGGCCGTGAGCTCAAGTTCAAGTCAGACTTACCATACGAGCTCCTGACAGGCAAGGTGCAGCCCTGGAACTACAATAACGTCCAGAACAGGTACCTAAACGTTTCCGAGACGCTGCGCTCAGCCTTGGTTAAAAATCCTAGCCTCAAGGTCTATGTCGGCAATGGATATTATGATCTGGCGACGCCCTACTTTGCCACAGAGTACACCTTCAGCCACATTTTCTTGCCACCTGCCCAGCGCAACAACATCAAGTTTGGCTATTACCAAGGTGGCCACATGATGTACACCGTCCGGGACGAACTCATTAAGCTTAAGAAAGACATTGGGGCATGGTATCAAGGCCAATAGGCTAGACCAAACCCTCTTGCAGACCAGGAAGTTACCTACCCGATGTTCGAAACACCGATCTTGATGCTGGTTTTTAATCGGCCAGAGACCACGCAAGAGGTCTTTGAGGCGGTGCGTAAGGTGCGCCCTACACATCTCTATGTGGCGGCAGATGGCCCACGCGCAAGCCGAACGGAGGAAGTTAGGTTATGCGTAGAGGTAAGGGCTATTTTTGACACCGTGGACTGGCCTTGCACCGTTGTAAGGCTGTTTCGGGATGGAAACCTTGGTTGCCGCAATGCAGTGTCGAGTGGCATTACGTGGTTTTTTGAGCACGTGGAAGCCGGGATTATCCTCGAAGATGACTGCCTACCTGCTCCTGATTTTTTTCCTTACATGGCCGACCTCCTAACTCGTTACAAAGACGACGAACGGGTTATGCACATCAGTGGAGACAACTTTCTCAAGAATGGACGTCATGCTACCTTGCAAGCGAGTTATTACGCAGGGCGTATATCGCACATTTGGGGCTGGGGTACTTGGCGTCGTGCATGGAACCATTATAATGTTGATATCCCAAACCTAAGTCAGTATTTAGATGGGACTAAACGCTTTCCATTCCGGAGCAAACTAGAGCGGCAGAGTTTTTGGCCTTTGTTTTTGGAAGTGGGCCAGAACGGCAAAGACACTTGGGACTTCCAGTGGCTATTTGCTGTGCTGGAGCATAATGGACTCTGTCTCCATCCGGCTGCTAACCTAGTTAGTAATATTGGGTATGGTGCGGCAGGTACGCATGCACAAGATGAGTCACACTTCTTGGCTAGGCTACCGACCTACAGCTTGCCCATGCCTATTCGTCACCCTGAGGTTTTGAAGCTGGACATTGCGGCTGACGATCATGTCCTACACTTCGTGTTCTACAAGTCAGGACTTGACAGGTTCAAATACGAACTAAAAACAAAGCTCAAAAAGCTGTTTTAGCTTCGATCGCTTTACTTTTGCATTAGCTTACCGTTACTTTTCGCCTCCTAGACAGCCTTGGCCTTACCGATCAAATCGACCCCAGATGGACACAAGTACCTCAACCTCGGTTGTGGCAACCATTACCATTTGGCATGGAACAATCTGGATTTTGGAGCCAGAGGCACAGAGGTCATAGGTCATAACCTATTGCAAGGGGTTCCGTTTGCCGACAACACTTTCGATGCAGTTTACCACTCGCATGTGCTAGAGCATTTTGCAGCAGAAGATGGTCAGCGGTTTATGTCCGAAAGTTATCGTGTGCTGAAGCCTGGTGGTGTGTTGCGTGTTGCTGTGCCGGATCTGGAGCAAATCGTTCAGGTCTATCTGCAAAACCTAGACGCAGGACTTAAGGGAAATGAGCAGGCCATCGAGCAACATAACTGGTCCTTACTTGAGCTATTTGACCAAGTAGGTCGAACCCGTAAAGGCGGAGCTATGGGATCTACGGTCGATGCGGCTAGTCAGTCAATGAAAAACTACATTGTCTCCCGCCACGGATATGAAATCAAGGAAAGGTGGGAGAAAAACCCAGCCACTCAACGTACCACGCTCAAGAATGATCCGTCCTTAAGTCGATTCCTAGGCAAAGTTCACCGACGTATCCTGACCGGTCTTTTGGCTATCCTAGGAGGATCAGATGCTGCTGGGGCCTATCAGGCTGGATTGTTCAAGACTAGTGGCGAGCTTCACCTCCAGATGTATGATCAGCTATTGCTTGGCACCTTGATGCGGAAACTTGGCCTGCATGACGTCAGGGTAGTAGCTGCTGACGAAAGCAATATCCCTGGTTGGGATAGCTATCAGCTAGACCGAATTGGTCAAGAAGTCCGCAAGCCAGATTCCTTGTTTATGGAAGGGATCAAGTAACTACCCATCATATACACAAAGTTAAAAACAACAAACCCCCACAAGCGTCTTTATGGCCATGCGGATTTTGATGGTCAACAAGACCGACCAAGCAGGTGGTGCAGCAAGGTCAGCCATGCGGCTGCATCAAGGGCTGCGTCGTTGTGGTTATGACTCTTGGTTGCTGGTGGACGAAAAAGTAGGCAATGACCCCTATACGATTGTGCCAGAAGGGTGGTTTGCTCGCAAAAGTCAAGTCTTTGCTGCACGCCTTGAGCGCAAGGCAGAGCGTGTCCTTAACCAATCAGGCAAGCACCATGTCTTAAGCCAAGGCATAGGTACCGACGTTTTGCTTGATACAATCAAAAAACTCAAGCCAGATGTTGTCCACCTCCATTGGATCAATCGGGGACAGGTCAGTATCAAGACACTGAAGCAGATTAAGGTACCGATCATCTGGACGATGCATGATGCGTGGGCCGTCACTGGGAACTGCCATTATCCTGGCTCTTGCACCCGTTACGTAGGCCAGTGTGGAGCCTGCCCTCAGCATGGTAGCAAACATGAGTTAGACACCAGTCGTGAAGTGTGGCTCAGTAAACGCAAGGAGTGGTCTGGCCTCAAACTTTCGTTGGTGGCACCGTCCGTTTGGTTAGCAGACTTGGCTAAACAGAGTAGCCTTGTACAACAGCTAGGCTTGTCGGTTTCGCGCATTTCCTACGGACTAGATACCGACATCTTTGCACCCCAGGATCAGGCTCAGTGTAGGCAACAATTAGGGCTTCCTCAAGGTGTGCCATTGTTGTTGTTTGGTGCTGTTGGCGGTACGGATGACCCTCGAAAGGGTAGCCAACACCTTATAAAGGCATTGCGAGACCACAAACAATGGATGCCAGCAAACCTAGAGCTGGTCATCTTTGGGGCAGAAGCTACTGAGAAACTACCGATAGACTACCCAATCCATTATCTAGGCAAACTCACCACTGATGCAGCATTGGCACAGGCCTATAACGCTGCAACCGCCTTTGTGGCCCCTAGCGAGGAAGACAACCTGCCTAATACGATATTGGAGTCTCTTTCTTGCGGCACACCAGTTGCTGGCTTTGATATTGGTGGACTTCCGGATGTGATCATACCAGCACAAACAGGATTCTTAGCCCCACCACTAGCGGCTGATGGTTTGGCCAAAGCAATAGTGCTGACCCTAGCCAAAGCTGATGAAATGAGCCCAATAGCTAGGGCATTTGCTGTTAAAGAGTTGGGATTGGTGCGGCAAGCTGAAATGTACTATCGGCTCTACAACGCTGTTCTGTACAACTATTAGGGCAATGATAGAAAGCAACCCGAGTGGGACCGTCAATACCCCAATGCTATCCGTAATCACGGTCGTCTATAACGCTGTGCAGGAGATCGAGGCTACTATGCTATCGGTCCTCAATCAAGACTATCAGGACTTCGAATACATCATCATCGACGGAGCCAGCACGGACGGCACTTTGGAGGTAATCAAACGCTACAAAGGGCGACTTGTGCATCTTGTCTCGGAGCCGGACAAAGGCATCTATGATGCGATGAACAAGGGTTTGGCCTTAGCCAGAGGTCGGTATGTTGCCTTCAAGAATGCCGGCGATACTTATAGTGATGGTAGCCTAACATTAGCCATGCAAGTTGCCCAATCGACCAATGCCGCTTTGGTTTATGGCAATACCGAGAAGCTTTGGCCTGCTTTTGACGGTAATGATGCCGTGAGGTCATTATTGACAAGTGATCACAGCCTCTTGAGGTTGCGCTCCTGCCTTGACCATCGATCTGCTTTTGTCCGAAGGGACATACATCGCCCCTTTGATACCCAATATCGCCTAGCCGCTGATTATGACTTGTTCTGTGAGCTATTAGTCAGAGGCTTTCAATTTGAAAAGATCAACCAGGTGCTATCAGTTATGCAGGGTGGTGGTGCATCAGACAACGTAGGTATCTACCATGAGATCAAACGAATACAGACAAGGTACTTTGGTGGCTTGTATGCTACCTACAACTATTATAGGCTTCACCTGTCATATGCTAAACTAAAGGCCCAAGACCGTATCCTGAGACTGGTCTTGGGCCCTGATAACTTTCGTCGATTTAAGGGGCGGAAAAACAAGCGTTAGGTAGTAGGCTCAACCACCACCTCGACGGACACGTCAAGGGGTTTGACTTCCAGCATAAATCCGTTGCCATGGATATTGGTGATCTGGACTTGTGGATCCTCCTTGAGGTACTTACGTAACTTGGTCAGATAGACGTCCATACTACGCCCATTGAAGTAGTTGGCTTCACCCCAGATCTTACGAAGAGCTTGTTCACGCGTCAGGACATGTTCTTGGTGCAGGCATAATAATGACATCAGTTCGGCTTCCTTTGGGCTGAGAACGACATGAACTTTGCCGCCTATGTTGAGTGTGCGCTTTTCTGGCAGGAAAGTAAACTGACCTATGCGGTACTGGTCAGCCACATTGATGACGGCATCCTCTTCCGAGTTATTGCGTTTCATGATGGCCTTAATCTTGAGCAACAAAACCTCGGTGTCAAACGGCTTGGTTAGGTAGTCGTCAGCTCCATGTTTGTAACCTGCCAAAATATCCTCTTTTTGCCCCTTAGCGGTTAGGAAGATATATGGCACCTGCTTGTTGAGCTGCCGCATTTCCTTGGCAAGCGTAAGGCCGTCCATCTGGGGCATCATTACATCCAGAATACAGAGGTCAAAGTCGTATAGTTTATAAGCTTCTAGTCCACTTTTGCCATTGTTGCAAAGGTGGATCTCGAAGCCATTGATTTCGAGATAGCTCTTGAGAACGATACCAAAGTTGGGCTCGTCCTCCACTAGTAGAATACGGTGTTTGCTGGTAGTTGGGCTGGTCATGCTAGGTGTTGATGCTAGAGATGTGGATGATCGGAAGTCGAAAAAATGGGAAGTAAAATGGGAGGGCGCCAGATTAAAATTAAATGTATGCAGGGTCCCGACCTCAGACATCCAAAACTAATCGGACTAGCTATTTTCCGTGATAAGTGGCAGCCTGATCATGAAACAAGACCCAGTCTCGCAAGAGCTCTGGACCTCTACACTCCCTTCGTGGGCTTCGACTATGGCCTTGACGAAACTAAGCCCAAGGCCAAATCCTTTGACATCATGTAGGTCACCTTGTGCTACTCGGTAAAATCGATCAAAGATGCGCTTCTGTGCCTTTTCGCTGATACCAATCCCGTTGTCTTGGACACTAAGCAGGGCATAGTTTCCTTCTTGTTTTACTGTGACCAAAATATGCGGCACACGCTCGCAGTATTTTAGGGCATTATCTAAAAGGTTACTTAGTAAACTCTGGATCTGGAGTTTGTCAGCAAAGATGGGAAGGTCATCTGTTGGGATATCCACGTCCAGGAAACCACCTTTATTAGCCACGGAAAGACTCATGTATTCGCCTTGGTCTAGGACAAGCTCCACTAAATTGAGCTCTGTTTTCTTTAGCCTAAACTCACCTTTGTCCAGTAAGGCCATCTGGAGCACCCTTTCGATATGGCCGTTCATCCGTTGGTTCTCTTCCTTTATGATGCCTGTGAAGTATTTGATTTTGTCAGGCTCGATCAGGACGGAATTGCTATTGATGGTGTCAGCAGCCAAGGATATGGTCGCTAGTGGCGTCTTGAGCTCATGGGTCATGTTGCTAATAAAGTCCGACTTAATGACCGAAAGGCGTTTTTGACGGATAATGGTCATGATGCCAGCAGTGAAAACCCCAATAATCATAAGTAGGAATAACACGGATGCCAACATTGACCACCTGAGGTTATAGAGTGCATAGCTGTCTCTATCAGGCAGGTAGAGGCTCAGGAATAGGCCAGAATTGACCTCGTTTGGGAAGAGTGATGCCTTGTAGCTATTGGCCGTAAGCTCAGGGCGAAAACCTGTGCTAGCAAATGTTGGTCTGACTTGGTCTAGATTGCTATTGATGATCGCATACTCAAAATCAAGGTCAAGGTTTCGCAACCTGAACTCTTTGCGGAGGTGGGCAGCCAATAATCCTGTATCGATCGGGTTGGCATCTGGGCTATTTAGGGCCGCTGACTGGATCAGGCGATTGACCGAGGCTCCAAGCCGGCCAAGTCCTGCAAGTGTGATTGCTGGCTGGGAAGGATTTTGTTGTACGATGGTAGGGGCAGGTCGATAAATCTCTACCTGCGGCCGTATCAGGGTGCGTTGGTGACGGCGACCATTTTGCTGATTGCGGGCGTTAATGGGGGCTTCTGCTTGTGTGTTGCTTTCAGTAAGTTGAGCAGTCTGTTGGTCTTTATCGCCAGAAACTCTGAAAGTGAACGACTTGCCTTGGTTGGAGGATGACATTTGCCGACTACGACGATCTGTACCAAAGTCTGTGTTGGGAGCCGTAGGAGCCATGTTGCAGCTCTGGTTAGCCACAGCCAATACGTCATTCTGCATGCTGAGCTCAGGTGCTAAAACCCGGTTGTTCAGCTGGGCAAAGCTGTCTTGGGTACGAGCGACGCTAAAGGCAATCTCCACTTGGCGCTTGGTGAGGCTATCAACATAGCGTAAGATATCAGTATTGTTGCCCGCCCGCACTTTGGCCAATCGACGGTTGATGGAGCGCAAGGCACTAAGCTCTTGCCTGCTTTTGGAGCTGAACTCTTCCATCTGTTGGTTGAAATGCCTTAAGACCTGCCGACGTCCTTGTCTAACTCTGAATTCTGGAGCAAGGGCAGAGTAAATTGAGTCCACCTGACCAAGCCACATGCCCGGTAGCTGATTGAGACTGGCTTGGTCGTTTATGCCTATGCGTCCTAGCTGGAAGTCTTCGACCATTGTTTGCTGGTCTGCATAGATATACCGACCTGAGGGTTGCTTGACTCCGACATGGGTTTTGATGTAAGGATCAATATTGACCCGCATTTTGCGGCCATTGGCCAAAACCACGATCTGGCCATCGGTTAGGGTTGCACCTTGCCCAATCTGGGCTGTCAGGCCATTGCCTTTAGTTGTGCCTAACCCATTGCTTGGTTGGCCTTCGGTATAAACATTAAAGGAGCTACTGCTGCTAGGAGCTGTGGTTCCATATAGGTATGTCTGGCTGTAGCCGTTACTAAAAACCGGGGCCGACCAAGGGTTGTTCACTCCGAAATATTGACCTGTGGCTTGCGATAGGGCAGACTGGTCAGGTGCATATATCCTGTAGTAATTACGATCAGGGTACGGGGCTGAGGCAATGCTAGCCGCTGGTTTGTTCGGATTTTCTGGACCACCTTCTGGGTTAGGCTTACAGCAAACGTTGGCAGGATTAGGATTTTGCTGGTTTGACTGGCGGTTGCTAACTGTGGCTGAAAAGGCGAGGTTATTGGGGCCATCGCTTGGTGATGTCGGCAGGTTTGGCAGAGCAGGTTTGACGCCTAGTTTTTTGTTGATTTCGGCCTCGGCAACGGCAAGTTCCATGCTGTCGATCATGTACTTGAGTCTATACAGCGAGTCTTTTTTAGCAGCCATCCCGCTTGAGTTACTAAAGTCGATCCCGAGATCTGCCGCAATGAGTCTATTATTAACCTCGGCCTCAGTCTTTTGGATGGCATGCTCCATAATCCCGATGATTTCGGTATCTATCTGTCGTTGTGTTAGCCAAAAGGTCTCCTTGATCCAATAAATCTGTGCCGCCACAATTCCGATCAAGGAAGTGGCCATTAGGACAATCAGGATAGGGATAATATTCTTTCGGTTCATAGCGCTTGGCTTGTAGTCTTAACTCAGCGATCACACCCTCAGGTAAAATGACGGCTCCACATCACAAAGGTAAAAAATGGAAGGCCCCATAATCTAGGGTGGTGGGCCTTAACATCTTGTTTAACATTGCTTTAGGACGTTGCCTATTTCCCATCCCTTACCTTCGTTTCATCAAACAGTCTGGCTTAGGGCCACACCTTGCTGATTGTGACCCTTTTAATCGGTTGTATCATCGGTATTGGTGTTCCACCCAGCCATAACACCTCCGCAAGGCGAAAACCCGAATCATTGCCATATTCTACCCAACAGTCTTTTGAGTCAAAACACATGAAAACACCTAAAATCTGGATCACGCTAGCGTTCTCCACCCTTGTGGCCATTGCTGATGCAGAGGCGCAAACAACACCCAAAGCACCAGCAGTTGAAAAATCTGCTACCAAATCTGGCGCCAAAGCTGGGGTCAACAAGGCATTGTCGCCCAAAAATCAGATCGAGAAGACCTTTACCAGACGGATCATCACTACTGATGGAAAGGAAGCTGAAATTAGTCCGAACGGGGTCAAGACTAGGGTCACGATCGTGGAAGGCAGCGGAAAAAATAAACGGGTGCTGGACACAACCTTCGCTACATCTGCCGAATCAGCCCAAGTGAAGGACTTCCTTGATGCTCATGCACCAAGTACCAAAGGCGAGGATACCAATAGTAGCAAACAAGATAAACGTCGCATCAAAACTATCATCAGGCAATACAGATCTGATGGCGACGAGGTAAGCACGACCATTCGGAAATCGGGGTACCCAGACCTTGCAGGGTCATTGGCCCAAATTGGTTCAGAGCTTGAAATTCAAGGGCTCGAGACCGAACTTAAAGGCGTGATGGAGGAGTTAGGTGGCCTGACGGAAGATGTAGGTGAGGAGGTTGAGCTTGCTTTGGGGAACAGGAAAAAAGGAAAGCAGCGCATTGAACGTCGCATCATCCGCAGAAATAACATCCAAGCCGATCCGGAAGACCTAGACCTAGAAAATGGTGACGAAAATGAAGGTATGGACGAAGACGAAGTGATAGTAATCCGGGTACCTAAGGTCAAACGCCTTCGAAAATCTGGTCATAATAGAGGTGATGGCCAACCAGAGTTTCATTTCTTCCACCATCAAGATGGCCCAGAGGCTCCTATGGCACCAGGAGTCCCCATGCTACCAAGTCTTGAAGGACGGTCCGAGAACTATCAATATCACGGACCAATGGGAGTACGACCTAGGGTCAAGACCTATCGGTACGAATTCAGATCTGATGACCAGAGTCCTGAATTTTCCCAGAAGCTAGAAAAACTCCGTTCTAACCGGGGATTGATGGAGCGTAATGGGCTAAACATTGACCGAAACGAGCGACGGATCATTCTTAATCGAGGCCGCAAATCTGCACAGATCCTGATGTTGGACACCGTTGTACGCGGGTCGATTGTCAAAGAAGTGCCTAAAAGTGACCTTCGAAATGCCTTGGCCAAAGCCGATATTTCAATCACACCACAAGGCCCTGGCAGCCTAGATCTGGAGGTAAACTCTGCCAGTGGGGAACCGCTCAAGGTAGTAGTTGCGACCCTCGATGGCAAAGAGTTGGTCAATACAATGCTATATAAACAGTCGGGTATATTCTCGACAGAGCTAGATCTTGGTCAATCTGCACAAGGTACCTACCTGATTCAGTTGTCACAAGGCAAGGAGACCATGACAAAAAAGGTTAAAGTTGGGAGATAGAAGGGCTAGTGCACTACCACTAACATTCGCGTCGGTAATCCAAACTAAGAGGGCCACAATCTACTAGATTGTGGCCCCTTTGTTTACTAGGTAGATCGAAATGCCTGTTGTTAACTAATTGGCAACCATCACTTTATACGTACTGATCCTAATTATACACTCAGAATATCAACCAAGTTGATTAGGTCTTGATGGATCGGTTTGCTTTTGGTGATCGTATCCTTGAATGGCGTGTAGACAACCTCGTTGTTGATAAGCCCAGCCATCACATTCTTGCGACCTTCTAGCAGGCCTTTGACGGCAGCAGCCCCTAGGCGAGATGCAAGGATCCGATCAAATGCTGTTGGTGCACCTCCACGCTGGACGTGACCAAGATTCGTTACCTTAATGTCAGCATACGGCAAGTGGGCACGTACTTTTTCGGCTACCTCCATTGCACCGCCTTCTTCGTCACCTTCGGCCACAACAATGATGCTACTTGTTTTGCTGCGGTTCCAGCCAGATTTCAAGGTGTCAATCACTTCCTCAATGCTGGTGTCAGTCTCAGGTACCATGACCATTTCTGCACCACCACCTAGGCCACTCTGGATAGCGATATAGCCAGAGTCACGCCCCATTACCTCGATAAAGAAGATGCGGTCATGGCTGTCGGCAGTGTCCCTGATTTTGTCAATGGCATCAAGTGCGGTATTGACT
Organism: Cytophagaceae bacterium; assembly: GCA_947464365.1. Classification (GTDB taxonomy): domain Bacteria; phylum Bacteroidota; class Bacteroidia; order Cytophagales; family Flexibacteraceae; genus CANHWS01. The sequence goes on from CANHWS010000003.1 coordinate 28,663, forward strand.
GCGGTGTCAAAACCGATGGTGTGATCTGTGCCAAACAAGTCATTGTCAATCGTCCCAGGAGCACCAACTGTAGGCACGCCGAACTCGTTAAAGAAGATCTCAGCCCCTGTGAACGTTCCGTTGCCACCAATGGCAACAAGACCTTCAATGCCAAAGTTCATTAGGTTTTCATAGCCCTTTTTGCGACCCTCGTAGGTCATGAACTCCATACTGCGGGCACTCTTGAGGATGGTCCCTCCTTTCTGGACAATGTTACTGACCGAAAATGAGTCCATCGGAAAGATGTCTCCCTTGATCATGCCATTGTAGCCGCGACGGACGCCATACACTTCCATATTGTTATATACAGCAGCACGCACTACGGCTCTGATACAGGCGTTCATCCCTGGCGAGTCGCCTCCAGAGGTTAATACAGCTATTCGCTTCATCGATTATTTTCTAATGCAGAGCAGTAAATACTGATAAGGCCTTGGTAAACCAGACCAGCTTAGGTGCTCGGGAGCATAATTGGTTAAGCTACAAAGATAAGCGTTTCTGCTGGGCTTTACGAATGCCTCAGCAGTCAGAGTATTAAGCAGTAGTTAAGATCAACGAAAGATCATTTCGTCAATCAGCCTAAATTGGTACCATATCTACACCGTTTCAGGAGGCTGGTGTGGCATAGGCCTATTAAGTATCCAGGCCTCGATCACGGGTGCATAATACTGATGCTCGAGGGCTAACACCTTGGCCGCAATTGTGGCTGGGCTATCTGTTGAGTTTAGGCGGCAGCGGGCGACAAACAAGATTTGGCCTTTATCAAACTCAGCACTTGCTAGATGTATAGTAGGACCTGACTGGGTCTCCTGATTCTGATGTACCGCCTCATGAACATGGTGCCCATACATTCCCTTGCCGCCATATTTAGGAAGTAGGGCAGGGTGGATATTGACAACTCGGTCTGGATAGGCCTCTAAAAGATAAGTCGGGACCAGCCAGAGCCAACCAGCAAGAACTATATGCGTTATCTGATGGTCTGCCAAGGAGGCAAGCAACTCGGTGGTCTGGCTAAATGACGATTTGTTAGTCAGGACAGTGGGAATGCCGTAGTAATTAGCGTAGTCAAGGGCGCCAATATTCGGCTTATTGACAACCATAAGCGCAACCCTAATGCTAGGATGCGTCGCAAAATACGCCATTATCTTGGCCGCATTGGACCCACCACCACTACAAAACAAGGCTATTTGATCCATCAAGATGTTGCTTTAGGGTCGAGATATGGAATGGGAATTGAAAGTAGTCTGGAGCAAAACACGATCATGCGAAAATTGAGGGCCTACCTGCTACCTCGTCGAGGTCCATTGTGTCCGTCAGGATAGAGTTGGCTCGGCGATAATAATAATGACGTGCAGATAATACATCCAGCAACCAATGGCCAACTTGTTCGGGCTCAAGCTCTGCTAACAAAGGGCGTGAATCGATCTGGCTGATGAGGCGCCGAACGATTGTGCTGATAGGGGCCTGGACCCACATAACATGCCCTAGCCGCAGCATTGTGTCCATGTTATCAAAAAAACAGGGCAGCCCACCACCAGTAGCAATAATGGTCGGGGTGGTGACGGTTTTTGCGATGTAGGACAAGGCACTTCGCTCCTGCTCTCGAAACCGATAGGGGCCATACTGAGCAAAAAAAGCTGGTATACTTATTCCTGTTTGATCCTCGATGATCTGGTCTGTATCCAAGAAGGCACGTCCAGTCTTTTGAGCGAGTTTGTGGCCAATGGTTGATTTGCCAGCGGCTGGGAGGCCAATCAGAAAAAGTACTTGAAAATGCGACATTAGCCAAAAATAAAGCTCTATTCGGTAATGAACCAAATAGAGCTTTACGAATATACGGTTTATTTAGTCCTTGGACCTATTTGATAACTGTAATTTTTTGGGTCACGGCTTTGCTGCCAGTCTGGACCTTGACAGTGTAAACACCTGCACCGAGTTCAGCACCTGTGATATCCGTAAGCAAAACGGTAGTTTCGTCAGTGCTGATGGATGTGATGGTCTTGGTGGCAACATTGCGTCCTAGGACATCAGTCACACTGATGGTTACTGGCTGTGCTGTTTGGGTGCTGAAGAAGATTTTGGTTTCTGAGCTAACAGGGTTTGGATAGATCGAAAGGGCTAGGCCAGGATTGAGGTTGTCCCCAAGATCGGTGATAGCTGCGTTTCCGATGTTGATATCATCAAGGTAAAGGTCATTGCCAGAAGTCCCGCTCTTGAACTCGAATTTGATTTGGAAACCAGCCCTGATCCTGACAGTACTGATGAGCGCAGATTCCGTACGCCATTCTGTAGCTTGTGGCGAAAATACACCTTGCCGTGCCACTCCTGTTCCTACTGTAGATAGCGGCGGGGTGGTACTTGAGTTGAAAGTACGAGGGTTGAGGCTCCAGCTACTGCCACAGTCAGTGCTGAGGAAAATCTTCAATTCGTCTGCATAAGCAGCAGCTGACCGCGGTGCCCAAGCCATCTTGAACCATAAACGTTGTTGTGTGGTGAGGCCGGTAGTATTTATGATTGGAGAAACAAAGCTGGTGATGTTGTTGCCAGGGGCAGCGCGGTTGCGCAACCTGAGTGAGGCTACGCCGCCGACAGAGCCAGATACGTCCCGGACCCAACGGTGGGTGCTGTTTGTGTAGTATTGTCTCCAGACCGTGTTGGTATCTGGGTTGGTATTCGGGAAGGCAACATCCTCAAAACCCTCTTGTAGTGGTTGGGCGATAACAGGGGTGCTAGGCTGTACAGAGACGATATTAGCGACCTCAGCAGTATCGGTACCAAGACTATTGGTACAGATTAGTTTGACAGAGAAACGCCCTGCTGTTGGATAAATTGCTG
>CANHWS010000004.1 GCA_947464365.1 Cytophagaceae bacterium
CCATTAACCTAAGCCATTACCAGCTGATAGACAGTGGAGATTACGAAAAACTAGAGCGGTTCGGCTCCGTAATCTTGGCCAGGCCAGAGCCACAGGCAATCTGGCCGAAAGCATTGGGCGATGACGAATGGACTAAGTTAGCCCATGCCTGGTTCGAAAAAGACGCTAAAAGCAACGAGAAGGGGTATTGGCACCTCATCAATTGGCCCCAAAACGCCCCAGATAGCTGGTGGATGGACTACGAATACGAAGGGGTCAAGATCACGATGAAGCTATGGCTCAGTAGCTTCAAACATGTGGGCATCTTCCCCGAACAGGCAGCCAACTGGGATTATATGATCAGGACGATTCGGGAAATGCAGGCAGGCACGGCCATGACTGACCCAATCAGCAAACCACGGGTATTAAATTTATTTGGCTACACAGGGGCGGCCTCTTTGGCAGCCTCTGCAGCTGGGGCCGAGGTCACACACCTAGATGCCGTAAAACAGGTGGTGACCATCGCCCGTGAAAGTATGGAGGCTAGCCACCTGGATGGAATCAGGTGGGTGGTAGACGATGCCCTCAAATTTGTGAAGCGCGAACAACGTCGAGGCAATACCTATCACGGTATCGTGCTTGACCCGCCAGCATACGGACGTGGACCTGATGGCGAAAAATGGGTACTTGAAGATCATTTGCAAGAGCTACTCATGGCTTGCCGTGACTTATTGGACCCGCAGTCCCACTTCCTGATCCTGAACCTTTACTCACTTGGGTTTTCGGCCTTGATTTCAGACAGCCTTGGCCGATCGATTTACACTGCCGAAAATACCGAACAGTCTGCCGGAGAATTATACCTCGAGGATGATGGAAAACGAAGCCTACCACTCGGCACCTTTTTGCGAGTTCGTAAGGGCTAGTGTGTAGGTAGCTTTTAGATCTTATTCGTACATCTGTCCCCCGGCATCAGGGTTCTCAACCAACGGAAGCTCAACAAAAAAGGTAGTCCCTTGTCCTTGGGTGGTCCTGAACGTGATACTACCACCAGCATGGTTAATGCCACGCTTGGCAACGGCCAGTCCGATGCCAGATCCACCACTTTTAGTACTGAAGTTCGGGATAAAGACCTTACTCCTGATGTCATCCGGGATACCGTTACCATTATCACTGAAAGTAATGATGACAGTGGACTGCGGAGTAGTTGCGAGGGATATTCGGAGTTTGGCCCGACGGTCATCTGGTACAGCTTGCAACGCATTCAGAACTAGGTTTGTGAAGATCCGGGACATCAGACGATTGTCCGCCTGAACCCAGAAATGCCCTGGCTGAATTTCCATCTGAAGGTCATGCTCGGTGTCGGTTTGGTATAAATTTGTTGTGTTGCGTAGGACTTGGGCCACGTCAAAGACCTCGTTTTTAGGCACAGGCATCTTGGCAAATGTCGAGAAGCTGGTAGCAATATCGTTGAGGTTTTCTACTTGGGTCAAGAGGGTTTTGATGCTGCGATCAAGCAGGTTAGGTACGTTAGGGTTGTTACTATCTATCGCCTTCTGAAGGTATTGCAGCGTGAGCTTCATCGGCGTTAGCGGATTTTTGATCTCATGTGCCACTTGCTGGGCCATTTCGCGCCAAGCACTTTCCTTTTCAGAAGCCGACAATGCCTCGCGGCTAGCTTCTAGTTTCAAGAGCATTTTGTTATACTCATTGATCAGGAGGCCGATTTCGTCGCGGGTACGCCACTCGAGCCGGGTATTACTCTGGAGGCTAGTCCGGCGAAGCCTATTGGTAATGAGCTTGAGAGGCACAACCAGCTGCTGGCTCACGTAATAGCTCAAGGCCAAGAAAATCAGAAAAACAGCCGTAAAGATCCGGAGTAGGCTAAAGACCACATCTGTTATCTGGTGATTGAGCTCACTACCACTATCAAAATAAGGTATGCTCAGGATGGCAATTGGCTTGCCTGTTTCATTATGGAAAACAGGAACATAGGCCGATTTGAAGGTCAACCTACCGACATATTCAGTCTCTAGCGTATTGGCCTGCCGATTTTCGAGCAATTGTGACCATGCTCGCGGATTGATGTACGGTTCCAGCAATTGCTTTTCGTATATACTTGGCTGGCTGGTACTGATTAAGCGTCCATCGATCCCGAAGAGGTTGATGTCCTGCCCAGTATTGCGTGACACTTGGCCTATTTGGTCCGTTAGGCTATTGAGAGCCAAACTACCTTGTAGGTATTGCTGCACATCTGGTCCAAGATTATTAACGGCATCCTCAGTGTGCTTGATGAAACTAGTGTACAGATCATCCCTGTACGAATTGCCGATCACGGACAAGATCAGAATGGTGGCAAGCAACAGAGGCAAAAAGAATGCGGCGTTAAGGAAAAGCTGAATCTTGGTCGAAAGCAGCATCTGTGTGTTCTGGTACCTCAGGTAAATAAAATAACCCAGAACCAGAGTCAGGATATAAGATATCAGGATAAAGAACAGAAACGCAAAAGCATTGATCAGCTGCTTGATCGGAAACAAGACACTAGTCACGACCACCGTCTTTTTGTCGGCACCTATCACACCAAGATGATGCTGCCCATTGTCATTCTCGACCCCTATAGTATAGAAATTAGGATCCTGGAGCAGGCTCCTGTCAAAATTACGGTCATAGTTTTGTGACCCAAAGGCATAGATCAGATCCTGATCAGCAAAAATGGCATAGCTATATACCCGATTCTGGAGAGCAGAGCCTTGCCTGCGATCTACAAGAAGTTGGGGATAGACTGTACTTTGGGAAATACGCTTGAGCTTGACATCGAGAACAATAGAACCCACCTCGACGCTATCCTTTACGAGCGGGACGAAACACAAATAGCGTTTAAAGACATTACGGTTCAGCTCATTGAGGAAATATAGGCGTGGATATGGTGTTGCGTAGGTTGGTTTGTTGTAGGTAGATAACAGTTTTGCGTACTCGCCTGAGGGTGCATCTTGTTGCTCAAGAGCAGCACCAACGCTGTTGTAAAGGGTGATGTTAATGTCATATTTGTTGAAGTAGGGGTCAAGATGTGCCCGCTGTATCTTCTGGATTACTAGCTCCTTGTTGCTAAACGGGTCTATCATCCTGTTGAGGATGAAGTCATCTTGGGTAATTTTATCCCGCATTTGGTGCAGAAGCTGCTCTGCAATGGCATCATTGTCATTGAGGAGCTGGTTGGCAAACTGATGTTTGGCTGAGATTGACTTTTCGCGTACCAATTCGCGTTGAGCCAAACCTGCAGAGATCGCACAGACTGCAGCGCACAAAAAGTAGTAGATAAAGGTCTGGTACCGCTGCTCGGCCACATACTTTGGCAACTTGAACCTGATTACAATAATGTAGTACCCCAACAGTAGCGGAATAGCGTACCAGTGGAATATAGACCTATAGAACCAATAGGTAGATCCATAAACTAGGGTTGCGATGGCTGCCGCACCATAGATTATTGGTTGATCGTAGCCGTTGATCTTGAGATAAAGCCGCACCAGCGTATGGCTAAACAAAAAATAGTTGGTCGCAAACAACAAGAATACAACCAAGGCCAATATCCGCCAGAAGCTGATACTAAGCGTCGCATTGAGGTCTAGGGTCCAGGTGCTGTCGCTGAACAATAGTTGCGAACCTATCATCATCGCGAGCTGGGCCGCATAACCCGCTAGCACGATCAGGACAGATTGAAAGAGCCGTACAATGGCTGGCCTATGTCGAAGTTTGTCATAAGCGGAGGACGCAAAGAGGTACCTGAATACATAACCCAGCAGCAAGGCGCCAATCAGCAGGTTCACGGCAAGGTCGCCAAGGCTAAGGGGCGGCAGCTCAGCATTGACAATTGTATTGTCGAATAAGGTGGTTGTCAGCATGGTGCTAGGGAAACCAGCCCAAAACATCAACAACCTGAGGGATCCGAAGCAGGCTACCAGTACTGCCAAGCCAAGGACAATTTGCTTACGTGCAACCAAGGTCTGCAACACTAGTCGACAAAGCCACCATGACAATAACACAACTGCCATCGACAGTAGGATAAGCATAATGTACCGCGCATTGTCAGGGGTGTAACCATGCTCACTTGCCAAAAAAACCGAAAACAGGAACGTTCCATCAGCTAGTGTCACAATGCTTTGCTGATCAGAAAGTCTGTTGACTGTGGCACCGAGATAGTTGAAGGCCGTAAACGTCCAGCCACTGACCAGATATTTGTTGCTGATCGAGAATCGATGAAAAATTGGCACCACCGACACCACCGAATAAATTGTCGGTCCAATTGTATCTTCTGTCTTGATCATTAGGTAGCGCATATTACGCTGCCAGACTAAACGATGCTTAAACCGCTCGACCATCGACTGCTCAGGCGGGACGATGTGTGCATCGGTCCAGTGCCAGAGCTTGCCATCTATAAGTAGCATAGACGGAGTGGTAGCCAGCCCGTTGAGCATCTCTCGGCTAATCCGTAAGGTCTTCTTGTTTGACTTGGCTTCAAGGACAACTTGGTGGATATAATCAAGCGCTCGCTGATTGTGTATCTCAGCCTCTGCAACCCTATCCCGAATCTGTTGCTGCAATGAGCCTTGAAGTACAGCCAAAGCAGGTTCCTTGTTCCGGTGGTCGAGCAGAAAGTAGAGCGACACGGCCGCAACCAAACATGCTAGGCCAAGCACGAGGCTACCCGGGCCAGACCAAAAGTCTCGCAAACGTCTGTTAAGCAGGGCCGAGTAGGATAAAAACATCTGAGGCTAAAGTAAGGGCAGAAATGGCTAGGTTGTTATCCCCCCGCCTTGCTTTGATACCAATATCAAGCCAAAAAAGGTATCTGGCTGCCTAAACCCATGGTTTACAGATCCGAAAAGCGCCGCACACCTTCGAGGAAGTATCGATACACGATGCTAAATTGGCCTATCCCTGGCACCTTGAGTGCCATTGGCTCAGGCCGGATTTGCCGTCGAACCTTTCGGTAATGTCCCAAGGAAGCATAGAAAGCAAAATGTGCCCTTACGATAGACCAACAGTCTTTAGGCTTTCCGCTTAGCAGAAACTTGATCCCCGCCACACCATCTAGATTGAGTCTCTCCATAATGACTGGAATCAGATCTTTGGCGGGCAGGTTTTTGTAGAGGAGCAGAAGGCCGTTTCGGAAGTTGAGGTAGGTTTTGCGGGGGTTGGACTTGTGTAAAGTCCCACCACCCACATGAAATACCTTTGCACTTGGCACAACCCAAACCTGCCGACCTTTGTGGGCCAGGCGCCAACAAAGATCGATTTCCTCCATGTGGGCAAAGAAAAACTCATCTAGTCCCCCGACACTTTTGTAGTCATCAGTCCTGATAAGCATGCAGGCTCCTGTGGCCCAAAATATCTGCACTGCATCATCATACTGGCCCAAGTCCCTTTCGCACGTATCAAACAAGCGCCCACGGCAATATGGATAACCTAACCGATCAATAAATCCGCCAGATGCACCAGCGAACTCGAAGTGGTCAGGTGAGGCTACACTCAGAATCTTGGGTTGGCAGGCAGCCACCAATGGGTTGACCTTCAGGAAGGTCATCATAGGCTCAAGCCAACCTGCCGGCGTTTCAACGTCTGAGTTAAGCAGAACAACGTAGGGATAAGGGCACTGTGCAATGGCTCTGTTATAGCCTCCACTAAAGCCGTGGTTGCTACCTAAGTCTAAGATGCGGACTTCTGAGAATCTTGCCTCAGAGGCCAACCACGCAAGGCTGCCATCTGTACTCCCGTTGTCAGCAACCACCACCTCAGCCATACCAGAATGGGCTACCACCCCCTCCAGATAAGTCTGAAGGAAACGAAGTCCATTGTAGTTCAGGATGATGACTGCAACCTCCAGATCTGGCAATGCTGCCCAGGACTTTGAGGTTGTAGTTTGAGGTGCTGGTTGACCCATTCAAAATGTTAGGTTAAAAGCTGGCCAGGTGCCATTAGATGCGACTAGCCCAGCATTGAGCCAAGATCAAACCCTGGGATATTGGGCAGTAGGCCTTCGGTCTCTTGCTTGATTCGCAAGGAAACATTGGCCTTAACGGTAACGATTGCTTCGTTGGTGGCCAAGACGATCAGGTCACTTAGTTGGTCAGCATCGCCGGACTGAAACAACTCGGGCGAAATCACAAGGTCCACCAGCTGTCCGTCGCCGTCAACAGTGACGGAGACAAGGCCACCTGCAGACGTAGCCGAAGCGCGCATATTTTGCTGGTCAGCACGGACCGCTTCCAGCTTGGTTTTGGCTTCACGGGCTTTGCCCATGATGTTTAGCATATCGAACATAGTTGGTCGGGTGATGACGTGTATCTAGTGCGAAGTATGACCCTTTGTCGTACGCTGGCACAATCTTCTTGATGTCATCTGATGCAAATATAGGTCAGATGTAGCCTTCAACAGTGCATTATGTCTCCAGTTCGACTCCAAAAAGGCCCGCTCATAAATCATACCGAAAAACCTTATTACCATACGTCTTTACCATTCATTTTCCACTAAAGGAGGGCACTCAAACAAGTCCTTTCAAACGGGTCAACAATGCAGGTAAAGAGGCACCGTTTCGTTCAAAACCTCTCCAAAACCCTCCCAGTTAATACCCATAAGCCAAAATGAGTGTCAATACTGCCAGATTGGGCCAAGTTTTTGATACCTTTAAAGGTCAATACCACCAATTAACCATACGAAAAAGCTAAGTCATCCTAACGCTAATTGCGTGGGATGGTACATGCGTGTTTTTGTCAGTTTGCCGGTGGTCATTACCTACATCACATTTCTTAGATCCAGAAGGCATTTTCGTCTAACTGGACTTAGGAGACCACCAACCCTGACCGAATTGAAAAATACCATTACCAGTCCTCTTAGAATGACTACGAAACTGAACAGCAACCCCGTTGCATGTTGTCATAAGCTTACCTCCTCCGACAACAAATTAGCCCAAGCTCCTAATCCGCCAACCTTAGGATTTACCGGCAAAACACTAAAATCCCTTGCGATAATATGTTTTGGCGTGCTCGCTATTTTGATGGCCTCGTTACCATCTTTCGCCCAGACGACTTACACATGGGCCAGTACAACAGCTGGCGGATCATGGGCAACAGGCTCGAACTGGTCCCCAACTAGGTCCTCGCCAGCCAATAATGACGTGCTGGTTTTCAATGCCAGCAGCAATATCACTATCACTGCCATTCCGACGCAAACCATTGGGCGTTTGAGAGTTATAGGATCAGGGGTTGTTACACTACAGTCTTCTGGCAACATTACCCTCACAATACAAGCAGGTGGCACTAGTCCGCAGGTGGATATTGCAGCTGGTGGTTTAGTGGTCAATGGGCTTACAAGTAATAGCGTCAACCTAACAATTGCTAGCGGCAACACAGTGACCACAGGGACAGGAACGTCTCTAGCCTTCACCAACCTTGCCACATTTACCAACAATGGGGTGACCTTCACACAAAATGGAGTTCTTTTTGACTTCCAATCTGGCTCGGCATACACTCATGCTGTCAATCAGGGTACCATCCCAATCGGAACATGGAACGCTAATAGTACTGTCTCGCTAACCAGCATGACCAATGGTAATGGCTCGGGCCTTGCCAACATTGCCAATATCAACCAGGCATTCGGGAACTTAACAGTCGGCTGCTCCCAAACAACAGACCTCTCCTTGAACGTAAACTCCTCGTTTTCGGTTGCTGGCACTTTTTTGGTTACCGGCAATACCACTGGTTCGGCTGGCACACAGTATAATGGTAACGGAACCCGCTATGCACTCAAGCTTGTATCATCTGTCTCTAGTGGAAGTGTGACAATTACCCTCAACAACGTAACAGTCAGCGGTAGCACGAATGTTTGTCTAGTTGTATTTTCGGATGCCCCTGCTTCTAGTAGCAACACAGTGACGGTCAACGTTACGGGCACCATTACGCTTGGCAACAACAGCAACCAAGCCCGGTTGATTTACGTAGGCAATACAGCGCCCGCAACCATTACCTGTACAGGCACAGCCTTAACCAATATCGGCAATAATAGCACCTTAGTTTTCTTAGACCACGGCAACCTACTTAGTGGATGTAACGTGACGGTCACAATGCTTAGCAGCATTTCCACCTCAACTTCGTCAAGCCAATTTTGGCCATTAAGAGCTTATGCTAATAGCGCCTCTAACGGAAGCAACAATAGCACCCTTAATGTAACCATTGGAAACTTCACTACGCCTTGTACCATTACTAATCAAGGCACAAGTGGATTCAACATACTTGCACAAAATAGTGGGAGTGCAGCCAACCAGTCCAACAACCAGGTGACATTCACTGTCTATGGCAACGTGGTACAGAACTCAGGTACCCCTACTATCACGGTCAACCCAACTGACCGATCAGACGCTAGCCGTCAAGTAGCAACACTAAATATCTACCAAACAACTGGGGGTGTCAACGGAAACTTGACTATCAGTAGCGGAAACTTTATTATGGGCCAAAACAACAATGTTTTGGCGTCGAACGGCAACCGTTCCTTCCTCAATGTGGAGGGCAACATCTCCGGAGGGACCATCACAGGCGGAAGCAACCGAGTAAATATGGTTGGCCAAGTTAGGCTTTTTGGCCCTGCTAGTAGATTGGCTACAACTGGCACCCTAAATCTTAACAATGCGATTGATCTCATCATAGACAATGGTACTGGCAACAGCTCCACATTGGATAACACGGTAAACCTAAACTCTGGTATCAGTTACTTGAAGTTAACTTCGGGCAACCTGAACCTCAACGCCAAGACATGTTCGGTTGCTGCCAATACTTGGGTATTCAAATCACAGGGTACTATTTCGGCCACACCAAGCTATACTGCCCCGATAAACTACTACTACAGTGGTACCACAACAACTGGCCCAGAACTAAGCACTAGTTTTAATGCAGGTACTATCGTGGTTGCGAGTAGCGCCAATATCACATCAGGTGGGAACTTTAGGTTCCAGACACGGTTTGTGAATAAGGGTACCTTTACGCAGTCAACCTCCTTTACAGCTACCTCAGTTAATAGCGTTACCCTTACCGACAGTGCCGGCGTAGGCACTAGTGCCACTTTTGGCAATTTAGCATCAGTCAACACTGGTGGTAGTGGAAACTGGATCAATGACTTATCGTTTACGGTTGCTGGCAACTGGACTAGCAGTGTCACATCTGGCGACCTTGCTTTGCTTTTTATCAAAGGCAACACCGTAACACCAAGGACGGTTAATGTTGTTGGCAATTTTACAATAGGTGCAGGCACCCGGTTTGATATGACGTCTAGCTCCTCTCCTACCTTGACAAGCAACGGTCCTGACCACTCGTTAATTATTGGGGGCAACTTTACATACAACAATGGCAATGATATTTGCAAGTTTGTTTATATCAATGGCAATTTTATACAAGCTGTCAACCTTACTATAGGAGGAACTGGAAGTTCGGCATTTAATGTAAGCTCTATCACCAGCATAGATAGATTCACACTAAAAAATCTAGCGTTTACTGGTACTGGTTCCGTATCGAGCACTAGTGTAAACTGCTACATCTATGGTTCATTGTCGAACACCTCCACAACGAACTTAAACATCAGTGGTGGACGAATTAATTTCATGGGAGGACCCTATGGCTTTACCCAGAATATTGGATCATCTGGTGGCGGAACTTTGAGTTTACCCAACGTCACAATTGAAGCATCAGGAACCGTTGTTAGTATGCTCCAGAACATATCCATCAGCGGGACTGGTACATCTGACCTTTGGCACTCATGTGCCTTCGGCATAAACTCGGCTGGTACTAACCCCGTCTTCAGGACAAACTCGTTCAACCTGACCTTTAACGCCACTTCAAACTCTGTCATTTTCGTACTGCCAGCACTGACATCATTCAATGCGGGCACCGGGACAGTCACATTTGACGTACCGACTGGCGTAACTGCACAGCTAAATTTTGGCGTTAATTTCAATAACGTTGTTATGACCAGCAGCGGGGGCACAGTGTCTAATGGCAACGCCTACAACTATACCATCGGAGGTGACATAACCGTTAACAGTACCTTTAACCTAGCCAACAACTCTGCTACCACGACATTCAACAAGGCTGGCACACAGTTAATTTCGGGTAGCACTGGGGCAATTAATTTAAGGACTGTCGTCATCAGTAGTGGCACAACAGTCAATGCAACTTTTGCAAACAACATAACTGTTGCAGGTTCGTTCACGAACAACGGAACGTTTAACCAGACAGCTGGCACCTTTGCGACCGATAATGTCAGTGGGGTTACTGATAGCAGATCTAGCAACAACTCTACGTTCTTTAACCTGGCCTTTTATGGCAATGGCCAAGTGTGTTTATGGGATATGAGCTGTACGATTACCAACAACCTTTCCTTTGGTTCAGCAGGGTCAGGTTGTACTGTCCAGATGGCTATTGCAGGTACACCAGACTACATCACGACCAAAAACATTTTTTTCAACAACGGAAACAATGGCTACGGGATCGACTATGGTGCAGGTGGACGTACGTTGGCAGCTAACCTATCTCATACTTTAGAGGTTAGCGGATCTATTACCCATAACAGTAGTAGCTATGCCAACTTTGTTTGTTTTTATACCAATAGTGGGTTTGTCAATGCACTTAATGTCTTGCTTAAGTCCACCACAGCGACCAACTCGATTGACCTGAGTGCAAATAACTTCAATTGCTACCTTAACAACCTAACTGTAGATGCCTCTAGCCAGTTTCCTATTACAGGTTTGATCGACGCAAGGCTCTATGGCACCATTAACAACGCTAGCAACAACGACTTTACGCTCACCAACGGCCGTATTTCCAGTTACAGGACTGGCGCTACCATTACCAATTCAGGTTCGGGTTTGTTACAGGTATTTAATCTGTCAAACACCACTGGCACCCTAAATATCGCTGGGGCAGTGCGCTCTGCAGGCACAGGAACTGGCACCAACAACTTTCAAGGTGCGATTGACATCCAGTCAGGTAGCACCTTAGCACTTGGTAGTAGTACATTTACCACTATCGGAGCAGGAGCTACGTATCGTTTTGCTGGCACACTCTCGGCTGGCACCAGCACCTGGATTTTTGCTAATACGGGTACCCCTGACTTCAGGACAGACAATAATGTAACGTTCAATAATGTAACATTAGCCCTAAACGGACCATCTTCCGTCACCCTTTCGAGGGATAACAGGATCTACACATTTAGCGGCACGGTGGAAGCTTCTACCTTCCAATTCACCGCAACAAGTGGAAATAACAGTGCCTTCTATGTAGTCAATGGTTTGTTCCGCACTGCCAACCTGAATGGTCTAAACACTAATTCTAGCTCCTCAATCAGTACAACCAATTTTGGGAGCCTAACCCTTGGCACAGGTAGCACGATAGAGTACAATGCTAGCACCGGGACCCAAACTGTCTCGGCTCTTACAAATGGATATTATGCCCTAAACCTTACGAACGGTGGTACCAAGCAAGCCGCAGGTAGCTTTAACATCCAAGGTGGTAGCAGCATGAACATCAATGCTGGGGTTACATTTGATGCCGCCACATTTACACTTGGCAGAACAGGATCGGGCACTGCCAACTACCTGATCAACGGCACATTCCAGACAGGTAATGCCAATGGGTTTAATGCCGCAACAGGCTCTATAAGTACCAGCAACACAGCAATCACACAAGGGGCAAGTTCCGTTATTGAGTATACCGGGTTGGTAGCTCAATCCGTGACATCGATCACGAGTCCAAACCAAAACTACATTAACCTGCGTCTCAGCAATAACATTGGACTTTCGATGGGCACCAGTACTGTAGTCGAAACTAGCCTAACGCTAAACGGGGGATCCCTAACATTAGGCAACAATGACTTGACCTTAGGCACTAGCCCTGGTAACCTTGGAGCTTTGACTGTCAACTCAGGTCTTTTAGCCACAACTGGTACAGGCCGCTTCGTGCGTTGGTTTGGGACTAGCGGTTTGCCGACATCAACTGCAACGGGTGTTAGGTTCCCGGTAGGGACAACGTCTTCTGACCGAAGCATTTACCTAGCGTTTAGTAGTGCCAGCGCACTCAGCAGTGGCGGGACGATTGGTGTCAACCATAGCCTCGCAAATGGCATATCAGCAGTAGGATCACCATTTGCGGATGGCACAGGCGGCGATTTGGTCAGCATTACCTTCCGCACCAATGCAGGTTGGAACTTTAGCACACCCTCAGCACCTACCCTTTCTGGTGGCGAAAGCATCTTCGTCGAGGCTCGCGGATCGAATATTGCTGCGATCACGACAAGCTCACAAGCTCGTTTTGTTAATGTACCAGGCCCAGCGGCGGGCACCTCTGTCAACGGAGCCGGCACAGTTACATCTCCTATTGCCTTTAGGTCTGGCCTAAGTTTGGCCAACCTGACCAATGCAGCTTGGTGTATTGGTGCACCCACAATGCAAGCAGTTATCGTTGCAGTCAACGGAACAGCTGCGAATTGGGCAACTGCTAGCACATGGAGCAGCAGCACAGTGCCGACCAGCACAGACTATGTTGTCATTCCGTCTAGTGCTGCTGTGGTCAACCTATCAGGTGGGGCGCCATACGAATGCCTCACGCTTCAGGTAGATCAGGGTGCCAACCTAAACCTATCGACCAATACGTTGGTGCCTGCGTCAGGTGGTGCTGTCAATATATTCGGCACAACCACTACCCAAAATACAAATGGCATCGCCCTGTCTCCTAGTGCTAGCATCAGCAGTACCAACAGCCCGACAATCTCCTTTGGCAACACTGGCACAGCTAACTACAATGGTACAGGTGCCCAAACCATCTCCGGTATTCAATATAACAACCTCACCATATCTGCTGCCAGATCTGGATCACCAACAATTACGCTAGATGGCACAAACACCATCGGTCTCACAGGTGCACTTAGCATCACAGCCACTGGGGTCGGGTCTTATGCCAATACGGGCAACACCATTAATTTTAATGGGTCGCTTACCCAAACCATACCAGCATTCATAGGATACAACAACCTAACGAGTAGCAATACTGGCGCACGTATTTTGGCAAGTAGTGGCAACATCGATATTACTGGCATATTCAATCCTGGCACCAATACCTATACCGTCGCAGGTAGTACAGTCCGTTTTGTTGGCAGTTCGGCTCAAACGATTCCAGCATTCAACTTCCAGAACCTGACTAGCACCAGCACCGGAACTCGTGTACTAGCCAGTACCGGCAACATCGGGATTGCAGGCACTTTCACCCCTGGCACCAATGCCTATACCAATACAGGTAGCACGGTGATCTATAATGGCACAGGTACCCAGACGGTTGCCACGTTTAACTACAACAACCTGACGGTTAATGGTGGTAGGGGTAGCAACACGGTTACGATGGGAGCAACAGTTGGTGTTGCTGGCGCACTTGCGCTCAATAGCACAGTTACATACAACTTCACGACTAACAATAGCGTCACCAATTATAATGGGGTGGGCAACGTTAGTCAAACGGTGATAGGTGGGACCTATTTTACCTACAACAACCTAACAATCTCAGCCAGCCTAACAGGTGCAAATACTGTTACAATGGATCCTGTAAACCGCATTCAGGCCAGGGCCTTTAACCCTGTTGCTAGCCCAGGTGGTGCTGGTTATATCGTTACAGGTAGCCATATACAGCTTACTGTGTCAGGGACAACGATACCGTCATTTGTTTATAACAACCTAACGTCAAGCAACAATGCACATACCTTGCCTAGCAGCGGCACTATCGAAATCCTAGGTACATGGGTCGCCAATAATTGCACCTTCACACCTAGTACAAGCACCGTCAAGTTTAGCAGTGCTAGCAATGTCAGCTTGCCTGACGCTGGCCCGTACTACAACCTCCAGATTACTGGTGCTGGTATTAAATCGATGAGCCGAGTTCATATAGTTAATAATGAGCTGACCCTCGACAACTCCTATCTTAGCATGGACGCTGGCCAAGGTATTGAGATCGGTACAAGTGCTGCTAACCCTGGAGCATTATCTGTGGTCGGTGCTGCGGGTATTATCAACAATCAAGGCAACAACTCAGCAGCATGTTACATCTTGCGTTGGTTTGGCACATCGGCGTTACCTACCACTTTCTCAAATGCTGGTCTATTCCCAGTTGTGCGCAGGTACAACAATATCCTTAGTAGCCGTTATTTGTACCTGAACTACAGCTCCGCAACTGCACTTTCGACTGGTGGATCAGTTCGCGTAACATACAACAATGGCTCAGGAGTCAGCCAGGAGGGATCTGTACCTTTCACCCAGTTTGCTGATAACTCAGGCCCAACTGTAAATCTTGTACGCGGTGCTGCTTATCGCTGGGTTATTACAACACCTTCTACTCCTATCCTAGCAGGAGGTCAGTCTATAGGCCTCAAGCTGGAAAATGCTGGCTCGATGCGGGTAAGTATCCCTGCCAACACGCGTGCAATCAACTTCGTTACAGGCAGTGGTGTATTCCAACAAGGACCAGGAACCTCACAAGCGGGTGGTGGCACGCAAACTGACCCTACTTGCTCCAAATCTGGCCTTACGATTGCGAACCTCACAGCCAATAACTGGTTACTTGCTACTGATAAATTGGTTGGTCAGGTTGTAGCATCAGGAGTTTGGAGCAATACGGGCATTTGGCTCGGTGGCAACATCCCGGGCACAACGGATGACGTCTTTATCCCAGCACCATACGACGTTTCGCTTGTTAGCAACATTACGCTCAACAGCCTTGATGTCAACAGTGGGGCTAGCCTCAACACCAACAATAATGTTATCACACTTGGTGCAGCACAAACACTGACCGTAAATGGCTCAATCAAGGTCGCTACACCTGCGCTAAACCAGGCGAATAACTCGGCCTTAAGCACAACCAACGCCCCGATATTGGTCTTGGGTCCTAACTCAACAGTTGAGTATGCAAGCTCGGGTTCGCAGACCGTTGACAACCTTAATTATGCCAACCTGACCATGAGCAACACTGGTGGAAGGACTTTTAATGGAAATGTAGGAGTGTCTGGTAGTTTCAACCTCAATGGCACCAATGCCTTTACCACGACAGGCTCAACGATCGACTTTAACGGAACCACAGCCATTACCGTACCGGGATTCACCTATAACAACCTGACAATATCTGGTAACAAAGCTGCAAACAATGTCACGTTTAGCGGCATCGTATCGATGACTGGTAGCTTTAGCCCAAGTGCTACATTTAGCTCAGGAGGTTATGTTGTGACAGGCTCAACGTTTGAGTTTACCGGCACAGGGGCCTCGACAGTACCTGCTTTCACCTACAACAACCTAACCTTGAGTGACAACAGGGGATCAAATAACATTACGCTAGCTGGTGCCTCCACGATCTTAGGCACATTCAGCCCAATCGCTACATTCGGAGCTGGAAACTATGTCACGACAGGCAATACCCTTACCTTTGATGGTACAGCTGCCCAGACCGTACCTGCCTTTAACTATAACAACCTAGCTATTACAGGTAGTCGTACTAGCAATAATGTGACTCTTGTGGGAGCAATTAACATTGTTGGTAGTTTCAGCCCATCTGCATCATTTGCGGGTGGCAACTATGTCGTGACTGGCTCAACCATTGGCTTCAACGGCACAAGTGCCCAATCAATACCATCTTTCACTTACAACAACTTGACCGTTAGCGGTGCAAGAGGAAGTAACAATATTACTTTGGCTTCTGGCACCATGAACGTTGCTGGAGACTTTGTAAACTCCGCCACCTTTGGCGCTGGCACTTGGGTCAATACAGGCAACACTGTTGATATGACTGGGGCAGGAAGCCAAGCCCTACCAGGTGGTGGAATCATCCTCAATAACCTGAGCAACTCAGGCAATGGAAACCGGACTTGGGCAGCTAGTACACTTAACCTACAAGGGACTTTCAGCCCTGGTAGCGGCACCTATACCGCGCCAGTCGGTAGCACATTAAACTATGCTGGTGGCAATGGACAAACCATCCAACCAGTCAACTACTATGCTCTCTCGAGCAGCAACAATAGTAGGGTCTTGAGCGCTAGTGGCACAATTGACATCGCACAAAATTTCACACCCGGCTCTGGAGCTTATACAGCTAATGGATCTACAGTACGATTTAGTGGTGGCAATGCCAACGTTGGGGGCATCAGTGGTGGTTATCAAAACGTCATGATTGAAACCTCAGGCTCCAAAACGCTGACCTCCCCAGCAACGATGCTAGATAACTCCACCTTAGCCCTGAATGCTGGCGTGTTGAACAATAGTAGTTTTGGCATTAGCCTCGGCAACGGGGCTACCATCACCCGTACTACCGGGAGTCTATCTACAGCACCTACATTTGGCACAAGTGCTAATGTTACTTATCTGGCTGGTCTATCCACGGGTCCAGAGCTGCCAACGTCTAGCTCAGTCCTCCAAACCTTGACCATCAACCCAGGGATCGGCAATGCGGTAACATTGGTTACCGGAACCAACCCTACTGTGAACACCAACCTATCTTTGGTTGATGGCAAACTAGCGATCGGCACCAATACCCTAACCATAGCTGCTTCGATGTCTGGTTCGGGCAATATCTCAGGCGACGCCACTAGTAATCTAACAATCAGTGGTACTACTGGTCTCAATATTGGCAACCTCGCATTCGGTCCATCATCAGGTGATCGGCAGCTGAACAACTTGAGTATTAACCGCAATGGCGGCAATTGTGCACTAACGCTCGGCACGAACCTTGGGGTGGCGGGCACCTTGGCCTTTGCCCCCACCAGCACTTGCAACATCCAAACTGGAGCCAATATTCTGGACCTAGGCAGCACAGGTATTGTCACCGGTGAGGCCAATGGTCGTTATGTGGTGGGTAATCTCTCGGTAAACAGAACCCTAAACACCGGAAGCAACAGCTTTGGCAACGTAGGTGCCTCCATGTACTGCACCAATTGCAACCTCGGCTCCACATCCGTAGTTCGAAAATCAGGCAGTGGTACCTCTGTCTTGTCCAGCCTTGGCACAAGGTCCATCAACCGAACTTACGATATTGTACCAACTAGCCAGCCTGCTATTCATGTCAACTTGCGCCTGAGCTGGATCTCTGATGACAACTACTATAACACACCAGCGACAAATGGCCGTGTCTGGAGGTCAACCGACAATGGTACAACCTGGACCAAGGTGGGCACCATGCAGAACTTCAACAATGGCTACATGGACGTTTTGGCTGATCACTTCTCAGAGTGGACTGTCGCCGATGCCAACAATCCGTTACCACTTGAGCTAGTATCTTTTAGTGGTAGCTGGTTTGGAAATGCTGTAAGGTTAAACTGGTCCACTATTTCAGAAAGCAATACCTCTCACTTCGAGGTTGAGCGCAGTCAAGATATGGTATCCTACGAACGTATAGGCACCGTTAAGGCAGCTGGTAATAGCACGAACCTGCTAGCCTATCATCATGACGACAAAACTGCTAAGGTTAGCAAACTATATTATTACCGCCTCAAACAAGTTGATGCAGATGAGCAGTTTACATATAGCAGCGTTATCAGGCTCAATACTGGCGAAGGTGGCACGTTTAGCGTGTATCCAAACCCCGCAACTGGCCATGTCTCAGTCACATTGCCATCTGACGCTATTGGAGCTTATCAAATCACCATCACAGATGCTGTAGGCAACGTCGTCAAGACTGTAACCATCCATAATATATTGGGCGCTACAACTACCGCACTAGATCTGAGCGGCATCAGCCAAGGTATATATGTAGTCTCGGTTTCTGGACCATCAATGTACGCCACGGTAAACCAGAAATTGGAGATTAGGTAGTCTATCAACTTACATTTGCTCTTTGTACCGCAAAGCACCATACCTTGGATCTCGAGGTGTGGTGTTTTGTTTTTGGGCAACTTCTTGTACCAATTACCTAGGTATCGAAACATAATTATTGGCTCAAGTGGTCTAAGGTTGAGCCATCTAGCATAGTACTCAGGGCTAATAGCGAGGGTAAATCTGTCCCTGATATAACCCTAAGGTGCCGACTTGTTGGCTAACTTGCGGTCCTAAAGCGCAATCGGTAGATGAAACACAATTCGGCAGGAAATAAAAGCAAAGGTAAATTCGGAGGCAAAGGCAGCATAAGGCCTACGCAAGACCAACATGACCCTATCAGGGCCAAAAAGCACCTTGGCCAGCATTTCCTGAAGGATATGTACATTGCTGAGTCAGTAACCAAACTGGCTTCTGGGCACAAAGGGTACACCACACTGCTTGAGATCGGCCCAGGAACCGGCGTCCTTAGCCAGTTTTTGGTTAAAAACCCGCAGTTTGACCTCTGGATGGTGGACATCGATGCCGAAAGTGTAAGCTACCTGCATCAACATTACCCTGCATTTAAGGATAAAACCATACTTGGTGATTTTCTGTCATGGGACCTACCGACGCAGTTTGCCGGTCCAATCGGGATAGTAGGCAACTTTCCCTACAATATCAGTAGCCAGATCTTCTTTAAAGTTCTGGACAATAAGGAACAAGTGATGGAGGTCGTCTGCATGCTCCAGAAGGAGGTAGCAGAACGTCTTTGTAGCCCTCCAGGAAACAAAGATTACGGGATTTTGTCAGTTCTACTCCAGGCCTGGTATGACATGGAGTATTGCTTCACAGTTGATGAGCACGTTTTCAGCCCACCACCCAAAGTCAAAAGTGGGGTGATCAGGGTACGGCGAAACAACCGAACAGAACTACCGTGCAACCCGGTCCTTTTCAAGCAAGTGATTAAGCAGGGATTCAACAATCGGCGCAAAACTTTGCGCAATGCCCTTCGCGGCCTTAACTTAGCTCCGGAGGTCTGGACAGAACCCGAGATCCAGCATTGGTTAGACAAGCGTGCCGAACAGCTTGGTGTTGAGGACTTCATTGTCCTGACTCAGGCCTTGACACCAGCTATGTTGGCTCGCTAGCATCGTGTAAGGCAACATATCGCTGATAGTCCACTCTGTTTCAGCCATAATCCTAACTTCCTTAAACAGCCTAAGAACGGCACAGGCAGCCATGCAACTAGAGCTCACCAAAGAATACCTGGAGCGCCTCCAACTCGCAGTAGAAGAGCAGGACATCGCTTTCATCAGGGAAAGTATGGACGGAAATCACCCAGCTGATATCAGCCAGGTGCTTGACGAACTCGACACTCCGAGTAGCAAATATGTCTTGGACCAGCTACCCGTTGCAACCAGTGCCGAGATCATCTCAGACCTAGACAGCGAGACAAGGCGTCGGTTTCTGAAGGTATTTGATACCACCGAAGTATCAGCCCTTATCCCATATATGGATAGTGATGATGCGGTGGATATGCTGGATGACCTGCCCGTTCGGTTTCGTGAGGAGGTTATTGCCTTAATCGAGGACCCAGAAACGGCAGACCACATCATCGAGTTGCTACACTATGAAGATGACTGCGCAGGTGGCCTAATGGCCAAAGAGCTTATCAAGGCCAATGCCAACTGGACCGTCAACCAATGTATTGAGGAAATCAGACGCCAAGCCGAAAACGTCGAAAAGATCTTTTCTGTCTATGTGGTGGATGACAATGACCGATTATTGGGGCGTGTCTCGGTCAAACAAATTTTGCTCAGCAAAAGCAACACCAAAATCGGTGACATCAGTGAGGACGAAGTGGTATCCGTCGAGAGCTATCGCGAAATAGGCGAAGTCGCTGAGCTCATGCGCAAGTATGACCTCGAAGCCGTACCAGTTGTCAACATCCAGAACAAACTACTCGGCCGCATCACGATCGATGACATCGTAGATGTTATCACCGAACAAAACGAAATCGACCAACAAATGATGGCCGGTATCACCCAAAGCGTAGAGGTCGATGATTCGGTTTGGGCTTCGTCACGTGCGCGACTACCTTGGCTGGTGATTGGTATGGCTGGTGGGCTTGCTGGTGCGCAACTAATGGGATTGTTCGAAGATATGCTAACCCTGATCCCGACCATGGCCTTCTTTGTACCTCTAATCACCGCAACTGGGGGCAATGTCGGCATTCAGTCTAGCACAGTCATTATCCAGACAATTGCCAATAAATCCTTCCTTGGTACGGACTTCTGGCATACTCTTTTTAGGATGCTGCTGGTGGCAGTGGTCAATGCTGTTGTGATTGCAACATGCGTATTTGGCTTCTTGATGTTACAAGGTCGGACCAGCGAATTAGCCGCTTTAGTTACAATTGCCCTCTTTTCAGTCGTGATTTTGGCCTCGGTGATGGGCACAGTGACTCCGATTGTCCTAGATAAATATGGTGTAAACCCAGCTTTGGCTAGTGGCCCGTTCATCACGACAGCCAATGACCTATTAGGGTTGACTGTCTATTTTTCGGTGGCTCATTTGCTGCATAGCTTATTGTAGTTCACATCAGACCCGGTTATCAATATGCTTATTTGGCTAAATGTGCCGTAAAGGACTGGGACTTGTCTTTGGCTGTACCTTGGCTAATATATTGTGATGCCATTCCGACAGAAAACACCAAGCTCAATAGGTTTTGGGTTAGGTCAACAGTCCTAGTGGGTTTTATCTCGGCATAGCCTTTGCATGGTGAGGAATTACATCTTCTTCACTTCAGTCATGAACTACGTAATCAGAATCCTTCTCAATAGTATAGGGATCGTTATCCTAGCCAACATCTTACCGGGTGTGGGTGTCGATAGCTGGACCACAGCAATCATTGTAGCCTTCTTGCTCTCGATCATTAACGTTTTTGTCAAACCGGTTCTAACAGTCTTGACACTACCGATTACAATCCTCACGATGGGGTTGTTTTATCTGATACTGAATGTCTTGATCATCATGTTTGTAGCCAATGTCGTTCCCGGATTTCATGTAGCTACATTCTGGTCTGCCGTCTTCTTTGGTATCGGTAACATGTTGATCAATGGAGCGCTTGATGCTGTCCTTGGCGAAGGCATAGATGCAAGTGGACGGTACAACCGCAAATACTAGTGACCAGCCTACCCTTTCGCAGAGCTAGCAACCATATCCATCATTTAGGGCTAGATATCTGTCGATAAACTTCATAAAACTGCTGCGCAACCCTAGCCGGGCTATATTTGGCTTGGGTTGCGTCTGCAATTTGTAGTAGCTGTTTCTGCTGCTCAATTCCAAAATCCATCTCCAAATGCGCCTTTATTGCTTTGGTCCAATCATCGACGGTATTTTTGACAAGCCTTGTACCTGAGGAGAATGGTATGTCCGATAGCAGTGCGGCAAGGCTAGGGAAGTCAGAACATAACACAGGAGTTCCGCAAGCCATGGCCTCTATTACGACCAAGCCAAAGGTTTCATAATCAGTAGGATGCCAAAGAGCTGTAACATTTTGCATAAGGCTAGCTACTTGGTCCTTGGGCACGGTATCCACAAAACGGACAGGTAGTTTATCCCTATTGACCTCTGATTGAAGTGCCTCTAAGTAGGGGCCCTTTCCAACAATAAGGATTTCGGCGTCGCTTGGCCATACGGACTTAAGAGATGCCACTGCACCAAGAATAAGATCAGGCCTTTTGGGTGCAGACAGATTCATTAACAATAAGAATGTCCGATTATTGGTCGATTTAGTTTTGTATCCAAAGTTGCCTTCCAAAACATTTGGGATTATAACTAGTGATTTTGGTTTTTTCATATTGACTAAACCAGCCTGTTTCAGGTCATCAAACAACAAGGCACTAACCATAGAAATTGCGCTGGCATGCTGATAAGCAAGCTTACTAAGCCCACCTAAAATCGGCTGCTGAGACTGCCGCACCGCGCCCGACCAATGCTCTGTGATCATATATGGCACCCTCAACTGCGATGACAATGCATTTGCAACAACCCCTGCTGGGAAGGCTACATGGGCATGGATCAGGTCAGGATGAAAACTGGGATGATAGTCTTTAAGTAAACGCTGAGCTTGGCGCCTGAACCAGTAAGGCCAATGTTGGTAAATTTTCCAGAAGCGTGACCGCACCTCAAGTACCGTAACACGGAGCTTCCCGTGCTGTTCATGTCTAATAGTTTTTCCTTTGGGCAGCCCAACACGCTCCGGCCTGCATACGATTACAATCAAAATGTGCTGGTCTTGCTCAGCCTCCCAAGAATTGGCAATGGCCGTCGCATGCGCCCTGATGAAGGTGCCAAAGTTGGGCTTTTCGGCAATGGGGTACCAACTGGCTAGGTGCAAGACGTTCATCAATACAAAAGTAGCTGAATGCCACTAGTTTGATGGAATATAAGGCAGATTATTCAACATGATAACCAGAGCCCTTTGGCAATGCCACCTCTTCATCTGGCAACTGAAGGACAAGCTCGGTTTTCCAGATCAGGTAGCCAGCAGTGTTGAGGTGTAGCCCATCATAGGTTAGCTCATGTCGAAGGCCCCCATCTTCTGACACTAGGCTTGCAAGGTCTATGCAGGGTGTTCCGTTCGTCATGGCCCATTTTTTGATCTGGCCATTAAGCTCCCTGATCTCAGGATTGAACTGAACTTGATATCTCATCGGGGGAACCGTATTGAGCACAATCGGAATCTTTGCCGACTTAAGTCTATCGAGTAAAACAGAATAGTCTGACCAGGTTTGTAGGGCGGTTTTGCCTTTGCCTGCAATGTCATTGACCCCTAATTGACAAACAACAAGTCTTGGCTTGAGTGCAATAATTGGGTCAAGTCTAGCTAGGGCACCTGTCGTGACTTCGCCTCCTATACCCCTGTTTAGTATGTCACATCGCCCCAAGAACTCGTTCCAATGAACCATCCCTAAATGCGAGTCACCTAACATTACAATTTTGCGCATTCCAGTTGGGTAAATTGCCAAAAGATCCTTCTGGGCATGATATGCTCCTCCTTCTGGGTAGGAAACAGCCTTTTTGACTAAGATTTCGGACCATTTGGTCGAAAATATCATAACAACACCACCGATCACTAACAAAAGTAGTATGCCAGCAAAAAAACGAGGCCAAGTGATCATTTTTAGTTTATCGTATTGTTTATGAGCGAGTTATCATAAAGGTATCGCCGTTTCTGATTAATTTGAAGATGATCCAGCCAAGGCTAGGCAGACACAAAAATAGTAATAATTCTGCTTGTTGTGGCAGGTACCCACGCGTTATCCATTGGAACCAAAACGCAAAGGCAAGTGCCTGTAAATAATACCCACTGAAATCGACTTGCCCCAAAACGCTCCTCATTAACCTACCAAAAAAGGCACACGAGATCCCTATGATCACCCAGACAGGGCCGGACCACCAACCAAAAGACAAAAAAACTTCCTGCACAGCGCCGTAAGCCGGCACCCCACTGCGGTAGGCTCCCGCAGCCGATGTGGCATGTACAACCCGGACCAAAATAGGAGGAAAGGGCTTTTTGCCTGGCCTGACTTGATCAGGATCGATAATCCCCAG
Source organism: Cytophagaceae bacterium (assembly GCA_947464365.1). GTDB lineage: Bacteria > Bacteroidota > Bacteroidia > Cytophagales > Flexibacteraceae > CANHWS01. The sequence goes on from CANHWS010000004.1 coordinate 23,450, forward strand.
CATGGCCAAAAGTGGTTTAGGCATCAATCGGATACCGATAAACCCAAGGCTAGTCGCCCCATAGTCAGGACCTAAATATTGCTGGTTGCTAAATGCCAATACAGCTGCCCCAACGTAGGTCTGGCTAAACTCAGCTATTGGGCCACCGCCATTGGCAATCGGTTTTAAGGTCAGGTATTGATATTGTTTGTTAGCTATGGCCCACCTGTTGGCTGACCATAGCTGCGCCATTAGGCTAAGGGTCAGGACCGCCATCACCAGACCAACCCTAACTCGTGGCCTAGCCAACTGCCAATACTTCGGTCCGTAGAGGATCAACCACCCCAAAAACAGGATAACAACACGATATCGCACACCCTCCACCATTGCTAGGGTTACAAAAAACAAGGCAAACACCCCCAACCAACGCCGACCTACACCAACGCTAGGGGCTATCATTAGCAAGATCATAAGGGTATCAGCCAAAGACTTTATGCCCGATATCTTATGCACTTGGTGGAAAATGCTGACTCCCGACCATGGATTCAGAAAGGACAGCCCCCCTGATGAATAAACCAACTCGGCCAATACCAACAGTTGTAGCAGGGCCAAACCTACCATTGCCTGCCTATTCAATATGATCGGTCGGGTTACAACCGATGGAGTCGAGGTCTTGTACTCACCTAAATAGGTTTTGGTCCCAAAATAGCCACATCCTAACCCTACAAAGGCCAAAATCTGAGCAAGGAATATCGTAGCAAGCTCTTGCCTGAGGTCAGGATGATGTCGATAAGTCGCCCCTTCTTGCCAATAGGTCATGATTGGTATAAGCCCATAGACAAAGGCCATGATCATCCCTACCACTAATTCGGTCGGCATTAATTGCCCCTGTTCGTGACCCACGGCCCTACCTTCAGCACCGAGTTGCCCATTTCCCCGATGCCATCGCCACATCCACCTAATACCTAGGCAGATCACCACAGCCTGCAATAGCAAGGCCATTTCGATCGACACCCAGGATGGGACTAGTGTATACATTGGGGAATCAAAACAGTAAGAAGAGAAATCCAGATCCAAAGTACGCTCTATAAGGCAATTACAGGCCTACCACTAGGACATAATACCGTTATTTGGGCTGTTATTTGGAAGCTAGATGGCAATACAAGCCCAAATGTCCAATCATATCATCACACCTTCGCAACACAGGTCCAATATCAACCAAGTACTTTAGGACCCTTAACAAGATCAAGCTCACGCCCGATGATTGCAGGAATAATTGCGGCCCTGACCTTTGTGCTTTGGCTTTTGGCTTGGTATCAGCAACGCCAGCCACAATCCTTTGAGCCAAACGCTAGTCATCAATCTGGGGGTGGATCTGGGCTAGTGCCGTTATTGGAGCGATGGAGCCATGACAAACTGGTAAGGTGGTGTTTATTTTTACTCTTTATGTATACCCTGACGCTTGCCATCCTGCAGCTGACTTGGTATGGCAAGGATGGGATGGTGCCCTTCCATTGGTTTGATGACCTGGACGAATGGCAACAGATCGACAAGTTGGGGCACTACCTCAGCACCTTCCATGTGGCCAGGGTACTGATCTATACGTTCTGGAACAACAATTTGGGCAAACGCAGTGGTACCTTAGTTGGTGGCATCTCTGCATTCCTGCTCATCAGTATGTATGAGTGGTTCGATGGGCACTCCCCAAGTTATGGCGCTTCGGCCTACGACATAGCTGCTAATGGGCTAGGCGCGCTATCGGCCAGTTTACAGCTTTGGTTTTGGGGGCAAGCACGTGTCCTTCCTCAGCTGAGTTTCCACAGCAGCCCTTATGCAGCCCTACGTCCCAATGTACTTGGCAATGGGCTATCCGAGGCCTGGATCAAGGACTACAATGGGCAAACGATTTGGTTTTTGGTCAATCCGCACTACCTGTTGGGTTGGAAAAGATGGCCCCATTGGCTAGGCATTAGCCTAGGCTACGGTGGTGAGCAAATGCTCTATGGGCGCCTTTTCCAGAACCATGAGCACGGCTATCACCCCTACCACCAATGGTATATCGCCTTGGGGCCAGACCTAACATTTTTGCGCAGTAACCGATACCTAGCCGTCAGGCGCATGATGAACATTGTGGATATCGTCAGGATCCCGACCCCTGCACTAGAGCTCAACATGATAGGCCAGGCGGCGCAGTTGGTGTTCTACCCTATCTTTTCTTGATTAATGAGGACTGCTTGGGACAGGGTGAGATCAGTCCGTTCACCTGCCGAAAATTAAAGTACACCCCCTGATACTGACACTCAGTTTCAGGATCATGACCAGCAAGCAGATTAGAGCCTATCTAGCAGGTATATTGGCTTAACAGTTCAGAAATCCAGATTTCGAACATAGACCTAAGTCCATATTGCGCTTTACCGAATGGCCTTGCAACTTGACTACCATCGTCAGGATAAGCAGGAAGCACCATGGTTCTACACTTTTTTAGTCTGATCAGATGTCCGCTCATAGGACCAAATCTGATCTGGACTTTTGGCGCTCCTACCCTATCCTCTTGATCGTCTGGCCTCGCAAGGTAACCGATGGCAAACTAATGTTGTGGAGATAACCAACTGTTGTATCTTGTCACTAGGATTGCTGATACTTGCCAATAACGGTAGTATTGTGATACTACCAATACCCCAACCATTGCTTGATTGCAACTTAGGTGGTGACCTAGTCGCCAGTCCGAATTGCCGTTAAGCTACCTATTGATACACCCAACACTTACACACCAAAAACCTTTCAAGACATGACCAACATCAAGGATTCGTTACTGTTGCCAATGGGCACCACCCTTGACAGGTTTATAATGCGCAACCAAGCGCACTTTCCTTTCGCGACAGGAGAGCTCTCACAGTTGTTGCGTGACATTGCACTTGCAAGCAAAATCGTGAACCGTGAGATCAACCGTGCTGGCCTGATAAACATCTCTGGATCAGTTGGCTCGATGAATGTGCAGGGCGAGGACCAACAAAAACTCGACGTCGTGGCAGACGTACGGTTCACCCGTGCAATCACCAATGGTGGTGAGGTCTGCGCCATCATCAGCGAGGAGCACGATGACATGATCGACACAGGGAACCACAAAGGCAAATACATCATGGCGATGGACCCGTTGGACGGCTCGTCAAACATTGATGTCAACGTCGCTGTCGGCACCATTTTCAGCATCTATCGTCGCCTATCCCCAATCGGAACTCCACCTGACCTTGCGGATGTCTTGCAAAAAGGTAGCCGACAAGTTGCAGCAGGCTACATCCTGTATGGCAGCAGCACCATGTTGGTCTATACCACAGGTCATGGCGTTTTTGGATTCACCTATGAGCCATCGCTTGGCGAGTATTACCTTTCGCATGCCAATATGCGGATACCGGCAACGGGCTCCATCTATAGCTGCAATGAGGCCAATATGCACACCTTCCCCGAGCCAGTCCGGCAGGTGATCGACAACATGCGGCATGAAGGCGCTAGCAGCCGGTACATCGGATCCTTTGTGGCAGATTTCCACCGCAACTTATTCAAGGGTGGCATCTTTATGTACCCCGAGACAGCCAAAAGCCCTAAAGGCAAATTGCGCCTGATGTATGAGTGCAACCCGATGGCTTTCTTGATCGAACAAGCAGGGGGCCTAGCCACTGACGGAACACGCCGCATCCTGGACATTGAACCGACTAACCTACACCAACGTTGCCCGCTCTATGTTGGAAGCAAGGAGTTGGTTGAGCGGGTTGTCAAACAATACGAATTAGCTCAAGTACCTGCCTAGTCAGCACCTGAAAAGTATTTCAATTACCGAGTACCCGATTGGCCGACACTTGGCCTGCACGTGGCATTAGCCATGGGCATATAGTGGAACTACCTATTGATACACACCTTTGATAGTACTCCCAGATTCACGTTCCCCCCTCGACTAGTTGGCATAGACCAACCAAAAAAAACACCCACTGGCAAATGCTGGTGGGTGTTTTTGTGTGGGTAGGTGCTGACAGTTTTCAGAAGGCCAAAATCGCTTAGTTGTGAAGTACCTTAACAAAATCATGGCACTAAAAGCCGACAACCTTACCGAACACCAAGCCCTTGAGGCCCAGATTGATGTGATTTTAGTTGAGTTTTTTGGGGCGCCTTATTGAATAACAACCTTACCGCTTTGTGGTGCACCATTAGTTGGCCTGAAAGTCCAGAGGTAAAGACCTGGCAAAACATCCCCAACATTGACCTCATCAGCTTGCATTAGGTCTATCTGACGTAATTGTTGCCCCCTAAGATCACGGAGAATAAAGGTGCCGGACTTTTGTTCAGACAGTCGTAAGAGAGAAGTGGAGCTAGGATTGGGGAAAACTAAAAGTTGATCCGATCCATTATCGAGGGCACGGTCTGCATAGACAATAGTGGTCGGGCCTTTGGTGTAAAGGTAGCCAAACGCTTTCCAGTAGGCGAGCTGCGGTACATCACGTCCGTTAGTTGCAAACAGGACCTCAGACGCTGGTTGTTGCCAGTTTAACCGCCAAGTTGCACCTTTGTCAACTGTCTGCGCCAGGATTATATGTGCACCCAAACCTGATACCGTATATTCATAAGCCACCCAGATGGTATCCCGACCAAAACCGATCTGCGCCTTCCGACTAAATGTTTGGGCCGTGGTCAGGTAGGACGCAAGCGAGCCTGTACTTTTGGTCCAGTTGGTGCCACCATTGGTTGTGTGCAGGAGGAACCCTTGATCGTCCATCATTGCACCAATATTAGCATCCTTAAACTTGAGGCCAACTGGGGTGGTATTGCCAAAGCCAGCGACAGAAGACCAAGTCGCACCATCGGCGGATTGATACAAACCAGGGCCAGAACCAAACACAAAATATTTACCTCCAGGCGAAGCTGCCCCACCATAAGGTGCAGTTGGTACATTGGTCCTGAAAGTCCAGTTTTGCCCACCATCTGTACTGGTCCCAAATCCTGACGGCGTGGTGGACCAAAATCCTAAATTAGATTTACTAATAGATATTGGCTGTGGATAGACAGAGCGTGACCTGTTCGGTAAGTTATAGCGCTGCCATGTGGTACCAGCATCTTGGGTACTAAATATCCGGGAAGTATCATCCACCAATATCCAGGACGAATCGGTGATAAAATGTGCTTTGCGATATACGTTGGGGAGCAAGGGCGCAACTATAGGTGCAAAGGACTGACCACCATCGGCAGAGCGGCCAATTTCGTACCCACCCATGCCATAAAGCTGACCTGATGGGCTATACTCAAGGGCACGAAACTGGTGCATAAACCGGAATGGCGTATTCCAGGTAATGCCACCGTCGCTAGACTCTAGCATCCAGTTATTGATGGTAAGGAACATTTTGGTATCCGAAATGCGCACAGTCGTATTGGCTGCACCCAAAAAATGAGAAGGAATACCGTAAGACGTGCGCCATGTCCTCCCTCCATCGATTGAAGTATAGACATAATTATCAGTAGCCAAAATGGCTTTGGTGCCCCGTATCTCGAACTTATTGAAATTTGGGTCAGCCGCAAAGCCCACGACGGCACTAAAGGTGACGGGCAAAACCGAATAAGACAACCAAGTGGCACCGGAATTAGTCGTGCGCATGACTTCCCCATTTGTCATGACACATAACAACGTTGTGGAATCAAAAGCTGCCACGTGAGCAGGGGCAACAGTTGCGGTAGATGGGATGACGGTATTCGTCCACTGTTGCCTCCAATTTGTACCAGAATATAACACTTTGGTAAGGCGAGCCAAATTATACTGGCTAGTCAAAAAATTGCGCGAAAGCACAAACAGCACCTTTTCGGGCGTTACCTCTAGGTTCAGGATGGACGACTGCTGTAGACTGTAGGAACCTATAAAGGTTTCATACCCAACTATCCCTGTGTAAACATCAGTGGTACCATTATGTAGGACGGCATTCCTACTATCAACCGCTATGACTGGTGACCTGTATGTATTGCCACTGAATGAGATATTGATCCCGACCGAAGACCATGACCCAGCGGCACCCAACTGAGTACTTAAGTAGTGCTCGCCATTGTTGGTGCGAATCAAGATGGTATTGTCTAGGCCTATATCAGCATAAGCTAGGTCCTTACGCCAAGGCGCGCCAGCGCCTACCAAAGGCCGCCAGCTGGTGCCCCCGTTGGTAGTGAGCAGGAGCGTATTGCTATCCGCTACCATAACACCATGATTGGTGAGGCTAAACTTAGAAAGCCACGTGACAGGCTGAGCCGCTGTGACCGAAGGATAGGTCTTGCGGAACTGTGCCTCGGCTATGGGACTTAAACCCAAAAGCACCAACACTGCACTGGCAAAGAGAATAAATTTTGACATAGTACTGAGATTGAAGATGATAAACGTAAATTAGGGAAAACGGGATAAACAAACAAAACCAACTACCGCTCTGGCCTTTGATAAAGACGAGTGATAGAATCTGGATAAACAACAGTAGGTGGAAAGATATAATCATTACCACTAATTAAGTACTCGAAACTATAATACCCTTTAAGCCTAATATCTTTTTGCCATAACAAGGCTTTAGTCCAAAAATCAGCATCACCAAGGTTATAACCGATGTATTTCCACCTAAACTTTTCAGGTGTGTAACGATCTGGATGATCTATATAATACTCATTTATAGGAACAACTGCACCGCCAAAAGGATCATTAAGTTTGATTGCATCAACGGAAATTGCCTCATTCTTGTACTGCATGAAGAAATAATTATAAAAAAAGACAGCTAGCTCATCAACATTAGGGCTGCAACCAGCATGATAGGCAAACAAGGATCTTAATTGCCAAACCTGATCCAAATTACTCCGATAACCCACTAAACACTCCATATCGTGTACATAAGTAAGATTAGAATTACACATATTAGGATACTGAGAGTAATCATTAAATGTTTTACGATAAGACGCATTTGGATGTGATCGAACACTCCAGAATATTGCTCTAAGACTATCAGGGCTATAAAAGGCATAAGGTGTTGAAAATTGAAAATCATCAGCACAAATGTCAAACATCATAAAATTAACTCCAAAAAAACCATAGCCTTCATTCATCCAACTTACAGCTGTGTAGTTAACTAACAGGCTGTCTCGAAATGCAGGTATGCAACCTTTAAGTTCAGAAAGCGCACGCGTTTTAAATCGACTATAACGTTTCCTGAAATACCAACCGCAGGATGATACTGATAGTGTCACCAACAGTATAATAATGGTGAAGATTAGTTTACGAGGTGGTGGTTGCATGTGGGTGTTGGGGTCTAACTAGCTTGGAGGATAACCTACCATCGGCAAGATAAGATAGACAGCAGAAAAATGCTATTACAAAGAGATTTACTTACTCCAAAAAGGCTCTGAGTTGCTCCACGAGTGCAAAAACCATGGTGCAGGGGTTTTGATTGGCTGGTTTGGGGTGGTGATCATGCCTTCTTAGTAACGCCCTAGCACGTGTAATTGCTGCTTCCTCACTCCCACCATTAGCTAGGATCAATGCACGCAAATCATAACGACTTTTGTTGTATGCTTCCTTTGAACCTAAGAACCCACTAAGGGAGGTTGCGTACCGTTCCCGATTAGTCGGCAGGTTTATATCAGTAAAGTGTAGTAAATACCATAGCTCAAAAGAAGGATTTGACCAAGCCATTTCAACAGTGAGTCCTGCAATAGTTGGGGGCTGCAAGATGTAATCATTAAAGGTTTCGTCACTGGTTTTATCCTTATCACAAACAATCCAGA